>VSOH01000016.1 GCA_009774735.1 Clostridiales bacterium | reverse complement strand
CTGAATTTTGCATTTTGCGAGGATTACTGTACGATGGTACTGTTTCCGAGCAAAAGGCAGAAAATGCACAAAAGCCTTGCAATTTGTTAAAATTGCAAGGCTTTTAAATTGTTTTGGCGGCAGAAGCAAGCCTCTGTCTTACAATTATATGAAGCAGTAAATTTTTCTGTTCATTCATCTTAGTGCGTGGTTCAGTCCACTTTATCGGCAGACTGAGAAGAAATATCAGTAATGATATTTCTTCTTGTTCCTTTTGAGGAATATGCTTGTTACGATTATTGATAGAAAGTCAGCAGCAACTATTGATATCCATATACCGTCAAGCTGCCATATCAGCGGAAAAATAAGAACTGTTGCAACCTGAAATACCAATGTTCTCATAAATGAAATCAAAGCAGAAATAAGACCATTGTTAAGTGCTGTGAAAAAGGATGAGCCGAAAATAGCAAAGCCGGAAAACAGAAATGAAAAAGAGAATATTGAAAACGCATGGACAGTCATATTCAACAGCCCTTCATCATAACCGACAAAAATATTTGACAGCGGTTTGGACAGTGCAAAGGCGGCGGCAAACATAATGACAGCAAAGCATCCTGTCAGAATAAGACTTTTTCTGATCAGGCTTTTCAGCTCCTTGTGATTTTGTGCACCATAATTGTAACCTATGATAGGTGCTGTTCCGACTGAATAGCCAATATAAACTGCCTGGAATACGAGGCTGACATACATCAGTACACCGTATGCAGCAACACCATCCTCTCCAGCATATTTAAGAAGCTGTGCATTGTAAAGCATACTGACAAGTGACATTGAGATATTGCTCATAAGTTCAGACGCACCATTAGTACAGGTTTTAATTAACGCCCGTATATCAAAATTTGTTTTCCCGAGCCTTAAAAGACTCCTGTTTGGGCAAGCAAAATATATCACCGGAATAAGACCGCCAACCAATTGGCTGATTGCTGTTGCCACCGCTGCACCCTCCAGCCCCCATTTGAATACTGCAACAAATAAGGCATCAAGCAGCATATTCGTCAGCCCTGCCGCAATTGTTACGTAGAGTCCGAGTGTCGGCTTACCTGCTGTGACAAAAAGACATTGAAATTCAAATTGAAGTATGTATGCAGGAATAGCAATTAAAATAATGCGTGCATAGGTGACACTGTTTGTTAATAATTCACCCTGTGCACCAAGCATTGAAGCAATAGGCTTTATAAAAATAAAGCCGAGAACAGCCAGCAGAATTCCGCAGGCAATTGAACAGTAAACTATCAGGGAAAATAATTTTTTTGCTTTTTCACTTTTGCCTTCTCCCATTGTTTTTGATATCAGTGCTCCGCCTCCTGTGCCGAGCATAAAACCGCAGGAGCCTAAAATCATTATGACAGGATAGATAAAGTTGGTTGCAGCAAATGCTGTTTTTCCGACAAAGTTTGATACAAAAAATCCATCAACAACACCATAAACCGATGTGAATATAAGCATAATAATTGATGGCATTGTAAAGCGTATCAGCTTTTTAAAATTAAAGCTGTCTGATATTTGAATTCTCATTTTCCCTCCGTTAAAATTCTTCTGATTTTTTCTTAAGCCCAATTAAATAAAGCTCGGTGAGCTCAAGATATTTTTCAACATCTGTTTCCGACCATGATGATAAAATCTCATTTTCCGCAGAGATTAATTTAACTGCGGTGTTTTCGGCTAAGCTTTTTCCTTTTTCTGTCAGACAGACATTTTTGCTTTTGCCGCCGATTTGTTCAAGATATACGATATCATCAGCCTCAAGCTTTCGCAGTGATGAGTTTATTGTCTGTTTGCTTATGCCTGAGATATGGCATATTTCATTCAGAGGGCAGCTTTCACCATTGTTGCATATGGTGTAAAGAATAGACAGTGCACTGTCAGACAAGCCTAATTTTAATGATATTTCATGATATAAAGCTTCTGTTTCACTAATCAGATGATTAAAGCGTTTCATTTCTTTCGATGCATAGATTTTCATAAGATACCTCCAATAGTATGAAATCGTACTTAATAAGGGTATTATAGTATGAAATCATACTAAGGTCAATAGGCTATTGTAAAAAAATAAACGGCAGTGAAGTACTGCCGTTTTAGCGTTAATTCTGTTATATCATTCTGCTTTGAATATATGCGTCAACAATTTCAAAAGCCTTTTCTATGCCGATTTTTGAAGTGTTAATTGTTAATTCATAATATCGTGAGTCGCCCCATTTTTCCTTGGAATAATGATTATGGTACTGCTTTCTTTTTTTATTGTTTTTCACAATCATTGCCTCAGCTTCTTTGCGTGTTACGCCAAACAGGGATGATATTCTTTTTGCCTTTGCCTCCATATCACCGGTAACAAATATACTGATAAGATTAGGATTATCTCTTAAAACGGAATTTGCACAGCGACCTACTACAACAAAGCTTTCACCCGACGCTGCCTTTTCTCTTAAAAAGTCAAACTGCATATTGGCAATGGCATCCTCAGGTGAGCTGCTGTGACCGTCAACGGTTCGTGAGAACAATCTGTTTTTCATTTTTTCGTCATATTTTTTCAGATCATTAAGGTCGAGCTCTTTCTCTTTGGCAATGTATTCAATCATATGACTGTCATAAACAGGGAGGCTGTATTTTTCAGCCAGCTTATCGGCAATATAGTGACCATTTGCTCCATATTCTCTGCCTATTGAAATAATCATTTGCTTATTCATGGTATGCCCTCCTTAAAAGTATCTGAATTTAATAACGACCATGGCTATTAATATAACAATAATTGTTGCAGGAACTGCGGTTTTGCAGTATTTTCCCCAACTTACCGGATGACCTGCCTTTGCCGCAACTGATGTTCCCACAACATTAGCCGATGCACCGATTGGCGTTGCACTGCCGCCGATATCTGTTCCGATTGCAAGACTCCAGGCAAGCACACCTAAATCTGCACCGGATGTTGCAGCGAGAGTTTTGATAACAGGCACCATTGTAGCTGCAAAGGGAATATTGTCAACAATTGCACTGGCAACGGCAGAAATCCAGAGGATAACGAATACCATAATAAGAATATTTCCTCCGCAGATTTTTCCGATAAACTCGGCAATCATTTCAAGTACGCCTGTCTGCTCCAGACCGCCTACTACAATAAACAGTCCGATGAAAAACAGCAGTGTTTTATAATCAACCCTTTTTAAAATGTATCCGATATTTTTGTGTGAAGTAAGTAGTGTTATGACTGCAATTGCCACACCGATAAATGCAACTGTAAGTCCTGTCTGAGCATGGGTTACAAGAAGAATGACTGCTATAACAAATATAACAGTGCTGACAATAAAATCCTTTTTGTTTTCAATTGCGTCACTCGGGTCAGGATACGTTGAAGGGTCAACGGAATTACTGCTGTTTGCTGTAAGCTCTTTTTTGAATGAAAAATAGAAAAATGCCACAATAACAGCAAGCGCAAGAACGGCTATAATGCCTGTGTTTGTTAAGAAGTCTGCAAAGCTGTAGCCCAGTGCTGTTCCTATTATGATATTCGGAGGGTCACCGCACATTGTTGCTGAGCCGCCGAGATTCGCACAGAAAATTTCTGCCAGTACCATCGGCACAGGGTTAAATTTCAAAAGCTGTGAAAGCTCAACCGTAACGGCAGCCAAGAACAGTATAACCGTTATGCTGTCGATGAACATTGCAAGGAATGCACTCATTATCATAAATGTAACGAGTATGGGCATAACCTTGTATTTTACAGCCTTGGCAATCGTAAGACAAAGCCAGCGGAAAAAGCCGGCCTTAGCCATGCCTTCAACCATTACCATCATACCGGCGATAAAAATTATTGTTGCCCAGTTAATTCCTGCTGAGCTTTCCTCAGCCTGACCATGCACCAGCCAGAAATCCGTGCTGAAAATGCTTTTTATATTGAGTGTTTCCATAATTGCATCGGGACTTTTCATACAAATTCCGAATACAATTACAATTGTTGCCAGTCCGCATCCAAGTGTAACCCATTGACGCGGAATTTTGTCCATAATAATCAGTGCAAACATAATCACAAAAATTACTACGGCAATGATTTGTGCAGCCATATCTGTATCCTCATTTCTTTCTTTTTTTATATTATATAATAATTATTTTATCTTTTCAATCTCCCTGATAAACCTGTCAACAGCTTTTGAATGTATCTGATATTTTTTCCAGACCAATTTAATGTCAATTGTTGTGTCAGGATAAAGAGGGATAAATTTAAGATTGCTGTCTGCTGTATTAATAAGCTTATCAAGCGTCAGAACATAACCGAGGTTTTCCTCAGCCATTAATGATGCATTATATGCTAAATTGTATGTTGCAACTATATTCAACTTGTCTGTTTTGTCGTTAAACCATTTGTTTATTTCTTTTTTATTAAGTGCCTGTCGTGAAATGATTAGGGGCTTATCTGCAAGGTCGTCAACAGTGATAAATTCTTTTTCAGCAAGCTCGCTGTCACTGCGCATAAGTACACCCCAGGTGTCATATACAGGCAGATTTATATAATTGTACTTTGATGTATCAATACTGCCGAGAATAAGGGCAAGATCAACAAGCCCCTTGTCAAGCTTATAAAGTACATCTATACCATCGCCGCTTTCTATATGCAGATGAAGATTAGGATGACCGGCAATAAGATTTTTAAAGCATTTCGCAAGAATACGCACAGCATCTGTTTCGCCGGCACCGACATATATGTCGCCTGAAATCTGTTCGTTGTTGTTATTGATTTCATTTTCTGTTTTTCGCACTAAATCAAGTATTTCTTCTGCACGTTTTCTCAAAATCATACCGTCATCAGTCAATGATAATTCTTTGCTGCTTCGGATAAAGAGCTGTTTACCAAGCTCTTCCTCAAGGTCTTTAAGTTGTCTTGACAGTGTGGGCTGTGTTAAATGAAGTGAGTCGGCTGCTTTTGAAAAGCTCTGCTCTCTTGCCACTGCCAGAAAATATTCAAGTACTCTGATTTCCATAAAATCACCGATTTGAGCATAGCAAATTTTGTTATGCCTGTCAAGCATAATGTTGTATTCGGTATAAGTATTTGTAATTTGGAAATCTGCCAACTATAATGATATTGAGGAAAGCAGTGATTATATGAGTGATTATTTGAATGATGAAAGAGCACTGTATGGCAGCAGGGATTTGACAGTCAGCAAATGTTCATTTGACGGTCCTGCTGACGGTGAAAGTGCATTTAAGAAATGTAAAAACATAACGGCTGAAAGCTGTTTTTTTAATCTGCGTTATCCTTTCTGGCATGACAGTACAGTGAAAATTGAAAACAGTGAAATGACAGCACTTTGCCGTGCGGCACTTTGGTATTCGGATAATATTGAAATTGAAAATACCAAGCTTCACGGAATTAAGGCACTCAGAGAATGTGAAAATATAAAGCTGGTTGACTGTGATATTATATCATCTGAGTTTGGCTGGTTTGCAAGAAATATTGTTATGAATGACTGTACCGCAAAAAGTGAGTATTTTCTTTTCAAAGCAGAAAATGTTATGTTTAATAATGTTGATTTCAGCGGTAAATATTCATTTCAGTATGTTCAAAAAGCTATTTTTGAAAATTGTACTTTTGATACGAAAGATGCGTTCTGGCATGCAAAGGATGTTGTTGTAAGGGACAGTGTTATAAAGGGTGAATATCTTGCTTGGTATTGTGAAAATGTAACATTTGAAAACTGTAAAATAATCGGTACGCAGCCTCTTTGCTACTGCAAAAATCTAAGGCTTATAAACTGTGAAATGATTGATGCTGATTTGTGCTTTGAAAAATCAGATGTTCAGGCTACAATTGTCACCCCTGTAATCAGTATTAAAAATCCTTACTGCGGTCATATAGAATTGCCTTGTGCAGGTGAAATTATTATAAACGACGAAAATGCAGCGGCAGTTATTTGTGAAAAAAACAAATGTAAATGCTGTTGTGCTTAGAATAAGTAAATAACGAAAGGATGAAGAACTATGGTTAAACAGACTGCAGGCAGAGATGCCTTAGGTGAATTTGCACCGAAGTTTGCACAGCTTAATGACGACGTGCTGTTCGGTGAGGTGTGGTCAAGAGAGGATAAATTATCTTTAAGGGACAGATCTCTTGTTACCATATGTGTTTTTATGGGCAAGGGGATGGTTGACAGCTCGTTGAAATATCATTTGATTTCAGCAAAAAATAATGGAATTACAAAAGAAGAAATGGCTGAAATCATAACACATGCTGCTTTTTATGCAGGTTGGCCCAATGCGTGGGCAGTATTCAATATGGCAAAAGAGGTTTACGGTGAAGATGAATGCTGTGAAAAGCATGGCGGAATGTTTGGAATAGGTGAGCCGAATACCGCTTTTTCACAGTATTTTATCGGTAATTCATATTTAAAACCGCTTACAAATCCTGCTGAGGATAATCTGTTTCTTGCAAATGTTACCTTTGAGCCGGGATGCAGAAATAACTGGCACATTCATAAGTCTGAAAAAGGCGGAGGTCAGATCTTAGTTTGCGTTGAGGGTAAGGGCTGGTATCAGGAATACGGAAAAGAGGCACGTTCGTTAAAAGAAGGGGATGTTGTGGTTATTCCGCCGAATGTTAAGCACTGGCATGGTGCTGCGCGTGATTGCTGGTTCAGTCACATAGCAATTGAAGTTCCGGGTTCAAACACTTCTAATGAATGGTGTGAGCCTGTGAACGATGAAGAATATAACAATTTATAAGAAAGGGTTAGGGAATGATGAAAAAAGAATTGGAGTTAGTACAGGACTGGGATAAGACCTTTGCGAAAAGTGATAAGGTTAACCACAGAAAGGTAACTTTTCATAACAGATATGGTATCACACTTGCTGCTGATTTATATGAGCCGAAAAATTATGCGGGAAAGCTGCCTGCTATAGCAGTGTGCGGTCCTTTCGGTGCTGTTAAGGAGCAGTGTTCAGGTCTGTATGCACAGACAATGGCTGAAATGGGCTTTTTAACAATTGCTTTTGATCCATCCTTTACGGGTGAAAGCGGCGGACAGCCAAGATATACAGCCTCACCGGATATTAACACGGAGGATTTTCAGGCTGCTGTTGATTTTTTGTCGGTTCAGGACAATGTTGATTCTGAAAAAATCGGTATCATCGGTATATGCGGCTGGGGCGGAATGGCGATTAATGCTGCTGCACTTGATACAAGGATAAAGGCAACGGTTGCATCAACAATGTATGATATGAGCAGAGTGAATGCAAAGGGTTATTTTGACAGTGAGGACAGCGAAGAAGCCAGATATGAAAAGAAAAAAGCCCTCAATAGGCAGAGAACAGAGGATTATAAGACTTCTGCATATGCAGCAGGCGGCGGTGTTGTTGACCCGCTCCCGGATGATGCACCATTCTTTGTTAAGGATTATTATGATTATTATAAAACTGAAAGAGGTTATCATAAGCGCTCGCTTAATTCAAATAACGGCTGGAATGTAACAGGAACGATGTCTTTTATGAATATGCCGATTTTGCATTACAGCAGTGAAATCAGAAGTGCAGTATTGCTTGTTCACGGAGAAAAGGCACATTCCTGTTATTTCAGCAGGGATGCTTATAAAAATCTTAAGGGTGATAATAAGGAGTTAATGCTTATATCTGATGCGGTTCATACGGATTTGTATGATAAAACAGAGGTTATTCCTTTTGATAAAATCAAAGAGTTTTTCGACAAAAATATGTAAAAGCGTCTAAGCAGGGAAAATTTTCCCTGCTTAAATTTTTTTGTTGTGGTAATTGGCTTTTTATTATGCTATACTATCTATACTTAATACTTATTTGAAGGGGTAAAAAAATGAAATACAGCGTACACAGAAACCTGCACACTGATTTTAGCATTTATGAAGAGAATAAGCTTGAGGAGAGAAGCTATTTTATTCCGTTCTCATCAGTAAAAAAGCTTGCAAAGACTGACTATAAAAACGAACGATATGAGTCGGACCGAGTAACAATGCTCAGCGGAGAATGGGACTTTGCATATTATGAAAAATTAAGCTATGTTCCCGAAATCCTTGATACAGATAATATGGGCTTTGATAAGGTAACTGTTCCATGCACATGGCAGAGAACCGGCTATGATCAGATAGCATATATTAATACCCGTTATCCTTTTCCTAAAAAGCCGCCGCATATCCCTGCAGATGTGGCTGTCGGTATTTACAGAAAAACTGTTGATATTAAAAATTCATCAAACCGCCGCACACTTTCATTTTTAGGTGTTGCAGGTGCGGTTGCTGTTTATGTTAACGGTGAATATGTGGGCTACAGTGAGGGCTCGCATAATACGGCGGAATTTGATATTACCGCATTTTTAAATAACGGTAAAAATGAAATTGTTGCTGTTAACTACAAGTGGAGCAACGGCTCTTATCTTGAATGTCAGGATATGTTCCGTGAAAACGGTATCTTCCGTGATGTATTCATTACAGAATTCGCAGGCAGCTATATAAATGATTTTACACTGCGTTCTTCAAAAAACAGCGACGGCACATATAATCTTGATATTTCTGTTGATGGCTGCTTTGAGAAAAATACAAAAATTGAAATAAAATCAGCAGAAAAAGAGCCTGTAATCAGTGCGGAGCTTTTACCTGAAAAGGGTGTCAGTCTTTTAAACCTTACAGTGGATGAGTGGACTGCCGAAACACCAAATCTCTATGAATTAACAATCGTTCTTTATAAGGATGATAAAGAAATCGAAGCGATAAGAACATACTATGGTTTTAAGAATGTTGAAATAAAGGGCGAGGTGTTCCTGTTCAACGGCAAGGCAATCAAGTTCAAGGGTGTAAATCACCATGATACGCATATGACAAAGGGCTATGCTATGAGTCTTGAGGATATGGAGCTTGATATTCAGCTTATGAAGGAATATAACTGCAATGCAGTAAGAACTTCCCACTATCCTCCTGATCCTGCATTTTTAACAATGTGTGATATGTACGGTCTTTATGTAGTCGATGAGGCTGATATTGAAACCCACGGCTTCTATGCAGTGCCGCATACAACCTATAATCCCAACAGATTAAGCAACGATACAAGCTGGACCATGCATTATCTTGACAGAGTTAAGAGAATGTACGGCAGAGATAAGAATCATCCAAGTATTACAATGTGGAGTCTTGGCAATGAGTCAGGCGGCTACAAGTGTCAGGATGTATGCTATGAATATTTAAAGAATGCGAACCCTGAAATTCCTGTTCATTATGAGGGTGTTATCCGCAGCAAGCGCTGGGCTTATGATGTGGTTTCTCATATGTACGGCACACCCGATTTAATGAGAAAAATACTCAATGGTACAGCAGGAAATAAATATAAAGGCAAGCCGTTCTTCCAGTGTGAATATGCTCACGCAATGGGTAACGGACCGGGCGGACTTGAGGAGTATATGCAGCTTTTCTATTCGTCAGACCAATTTATGGGCGGATGCATCTGGGAATGGGCAGACCATAGTGTTTATGATGAAAATGCAAAATACAAGTGGACCTACGGCGGTGACCATAACGAGCCTATCCACGATGGTAATTTCTGTGTTGACGGTCTTTTCTATCCGGACAGAAAGCCGTCCAGCGGTGCCCTTGAAATGAAGGTATGCTACAGACCGATAAGAGCAAAACAGATTAGCGGTAATATCTTTGAGCTTTGGAATACAAGAAACTTTACGGATAGCTCTGACATCAAAGTTGATTTCACTGTTTTGGTTGACGGTAAGAGCAAAGAGATTGGTACTGTATCAAGCGTTATTCCTGCCGGTGCTAAGAAAAAGGTACAGATTAATTCAACCCATTTTAATCAGACAGATAAAGATGTTTTCGTAAACTTTGTTTATACAGATAAAAACAGCGGTGATGAGATTGCAGCAGAGCAGATTATTGTTTCACAGGCGGAGCTTAAGAGGGCTGATAATCAATCAAAGCCTGCTGATATATCTGTTAAAGGTAATATTATTAATGTAAGCTTTGATAACGGCAGTGCCGTGTTTGATAAGAACAGGGGACTTATCAGCTATGCGAAAAACGGTGCCGAATATCTTAAATCAAACCCCATTGATAAGGCTAACGGCTTTGTGCCGCATATTTACAGAGGCAGGCTTGATAATGACCAGTATATGGTGATATTCTGGAAGATAATCGGTCTTGACTGCTCACACACAAGGCTTGTTTCCTGTGAGGTCAAGAGTAAGGATAATATCAGATATATAAGCACTGTATATGATTTTGTTACAAGAGGTGTATTTGTTCTTGCAAGAGCAAATGTTGATTACTGCTTTGATAAAAACGGAAAAATGACAATCAGTACATCTCTTAAAAAGGTTTGTCCGCTGACAGCTCAGCTTCCGAGATTTGGTGTTCATACAGAACTTAAGAAGGAACTTGAAAAGGTTAAATACTATGGCAGAGGACCGATTGAAAACTATTCGGATTTCAAGGAGCATGCACCTGTCGGTATTTATGAAACTACTGTAACAGATATGGCACATAAGTATATCAAGCCGCAGGATTCAGGCAACAGGGGAGATGTGCGTTACAGTGTGCTCACAAATGAAACCGGCACAGGTTTAAGATTTACGGCACTTGAAAGATATATCAATTTCAATGCAAATCACTTTACGCTTGAACAGCTTAAGAAGGCGAAACACATTGAGGATTTGCCTGATGTGGATACAACCTATGTTACTGTTGACGGCTTTGTAAGGGGCACAGGCTCAGGAAGCTGTGGTCCTATTCCGTCAAAGGAGCATATGATTGAGTTTGGTTATTTAAAACCGCTTAATTTCTCATTTGAGGTTGAAGCTGTTGAGAATGCGTAACGCTATATAATCAGTTAAAATCACGGGCATTTTGTCCGTGATTTTTTTATGAAAAATTCTAAAGTCAGAAAAAGTCAAAAAAATCATTGACTTTTTCTGACCTTTGTGCTATTATAACAACAGAAGGTCAAAGAAAGTCAAAGACAAATGACAGAAATGACCTTTGACCATAAAAAGGAAGTGATTGGAAAATGAAGCTCAGTGACGTTATTGCTGATATGATACTTGAAATGTTTGATGACGAAACACCTACCGTTCAGATTCAACGTAATGATTTAGCGGCACAGCTTGGCTGCGTGCCAAGTCAGATTAATTATGTTATTACATCCCGTTTTACACCTGAACAGGGTTACAGGATTGAGTCAAGGCGCGGCGGCGGCGGTTGCATTATGATTACCCGTGCAACAAAGGATAATGCAATTCTTTCGCTGATTAATTCAATAGGCAGTGAAATTGATGAAAAAAATGCCAAAAATCATATTTACAATCTCAACTATCAAAGTCTTTTAAGTGACAAGGCGGGGCAGATGATGCTTGCTGTTATCAGTGATAATAATTTTAAAGGATTGCCTGAAAATATAAAAAATAAAATCAGGGCAAACCAGTTAAAGCAAATGTTAGTAACATATTTTAGTTAATATAAGGAGTGATTTTTATGTTATGTCAGCATTGTAACAAAAATGAAGCAACAACACATATTAAAAGAAGTATTAATGGTCAGAGGGAGGAAATGCACCTTTGCAGTGCATGTGCAGCAGAGCTTGGTGTAATGGAGGAATTCAGAATGCCTTCAATCAATGAATTTTTCGGGGACAGCTTTCTCGGCAATTTCCTTGGTTCAGGTGTTGCGGCAATGAATTCGCTTGCAGGTGTTGACAGGTGCAAAACCTGTGGTTCATCCTTTAACGATATAGTTAAAAGCGGACGCATCGGCTGCAGTGACTGTTATGAAAGATTCAGTGATAAGCTGGAGCCTTCAATAAAAAAAATACACGGCAAAACAAAGCATATCGGTAAATTTGTCACCTATGAGGAAGCTGTTAATCAGTCCGTGAAGGATGAAAAGCCGAATGAACTTGAAGCACTTCAGCAGCAGCTTGATGCGGCGATAAAGGAGCAGCGTTTTGAAGATGCGGCAGTTTTAAGGGACAAGATAAAAGAAATGACGGAGGGCAAAAATGAATAACTGGTACAGCATAAGCGGTGAAGGCTCAGATGTATGCCTTGCTTCAAAAATAAGGCTTTCAAGAAATATTAGCTCACTCCCATTTCCTGTAAGAATGAGCGATGAGGTCAGAAAAACAGTTTGCAAAAAGGTTTTTGCCTGTGTACAAAATTCTAAGCTTGCAGGCGAATTTGATTTGATGGAGCTTGATAAGCTTAACAATATTCAGAAAATTTCATTGGTTGAAAAGGGCATAATCAGCAGCCAGATGGCGGCGCAGGAAAGCTATGGTGCAGTTCTCGTTTCAAAGGATAAAAGCGTATCTGTTATGCTTTGCGAGGAGGACCATATCTGCATAACCGTTATGAGCGGATGCGATAATATTGATGAAGCCTTTAGAAAGGCAAATGAGCTTGATGACATCTTTGTTAAAAATATGCATATTGCTTTTGACAGTCGTTTGGGCTTTTTGACATCCAATCCGATGAAACTTGGCACAGGTATGACTGCAGCGTATATGCTTCATCTGCCGGGTATATGTGAAAAGCAAATGCTTTCAACCCTCAGAAATATGGTGTCAAAGCTTGGCTTTTCAATCAGGTCTGTTTTTGAAAAGGGATGTTTTTATGAGATTTCAAATGATATCAGTCTTGGTATAACTGAGCAGAGTGCAATTGAAAACCTCAGAGCAATTTATCAGCAGATTGCCAAGCAGGAAAAGGTCTGCCGTCAGGATTTAATCGACTATGGCAATTATGAGGATAAAATTTTCAGAGCTATGGGTACACTGAAAATGGCAAGACAGCTAAGCGCAGAAGAATTCTTCAGCCTGGTTTCTTTGGTAAGATTAGGTATTGCGATGAATATATTTGACAATAATGAAGGTGTGAGCTTTGAAAAAATCGGCGAAATGCTTTATTCTCTCGGTACGGCGTCCATTATTGCTGATACCAAGGATGACAGCTTCACCGCTGATGAAGCCAATAAGCTTCGTGCCGGTTATATTAGAAAAATTCTTGAATAGGGATAAGTAATTCGTTTTAGTTATCCCTTTGTGGAGGTGTAACTATGTACAGATTTAATTATTTTACACAGAAAGCCAGCGAGGTACTTAACCTTGCAATTAAGGCAGCAGAAAATTTAGGACATAATTATGTAGGCAGTGAGCATATACTGCTTGCTCTTGTTAAAGAGGAGGCAGGTGTTGCCTATTCAGTTCTTGACGGCAAGGGTGTTACTGCTGAGGATATAGAAAAATTTATAAAGAATAATATCGGTGCGGGGAATCCGACAAGACTGACCCCTGATGATTTTACACCAAGGAGCAAAAGAATACTTGACGTTGCTTTCCAGATAGCAAGAAGTATGCTTCATTCCTTTGTTGATACAGAGCATCTGCTGCTGGCGCTGCTCAGGGAGGATGACTCTTATGCTGTAAGATTTCTGAATTCTGCAGGCATTGACGAGAATCAGCTTTTTGAGCAGGTGGTTTCCTCTGTGAGCAGAGGAACGTCCGCTAATACCGAAGTCGGTCGCAGAGGGCGCAATGCAAAGTCAAAAACGCCCACGCTTGATGAATTCGGCAAGGATTTGACAGCACTTGCCAAGGAGGGTAAGATTGACCCTGTCATCGGCAGAGCAGAGGAAATTGAGCGTGTTATTCAGATTTTGTCAAGACGGACAAAGAATAATCCTTGTCTTATCGGTGAGCCGGGTGTAGGTAAAACTGCAATTGCAGAGGGGCTTGCTCTCAAAATCGTAAGAGGTGAGGTTCCTGAGCTTTTAGCAGATAAAAAGCTTGTGGCACTTGATCTGACCTCCATGGTTGCCGGTACGAAATACCGCGGTGATTTTGAGGAAAGAATAAAAAAAGCGATGGATGAGGTATCCAATGCAAAGGATGTTATTCTGTTTATTGATGAGGTGCACACGATTATGGGTGCAGGTGCGGCTGAGGGTGCAACCGATGCAGCCAATATTTTAAAGCCGTCACTTGCACGAGGTGAAATTCAGGTTATCGGTGCAACTACGATTGATGAATACAGAAAGAATATTGAAAAGGATGCAGCTCTTGAAAGAAGGTTTCAGCCTGTTACAGTCGGTGAGCCTACCGAGGAGGAAACTGTTGAAATTCTTAAGGGTATTCGTGATAAATATGAGGCACACCACAAGGTTAAAATCAGCGACAGTGCAATAAATGATGCGGTCAAACTGTCATCACGCTATATTGCCGACAGATTTTTGCCTGATAAGGCAATTGATTTGATTGATGAGGCTGCCTCACGCGTAAGACTGAAAGCCTATACTGTTCCTGATAATTTAAAGGAAATGGAAAAGGAACTTGTGTCACTGGAGGAGGAAAAGGCATCTGCTGTGCGTGCACAGAATTATGAGCAGGCGGCAGAAATCCGTGACCGGGAAAAGAGCCTTAAAACCTTGCTTGATGAGGAAAAGGAAAAGTGGAAAAATCTTTCCTCTCATCAGGTTAAGGAAATTACAACTGAGGATATTGCAAAGGTTGTTTCATCCTGGACAGGAATTCCTGCGGTGCAGATTACTAAGGAGGAAAGTGAAAGACTTCTGAGCCTTGAAAAAATCCTCCATGAAAGAATTGTGGGACAGGATAAGGCTGTTTCAGGTGTTGCAAGAGCTATCCGCAGAGGCAGAGCAGGACTTAAAAATCTTAAAAGACCTATCGGCTCCTTTATTTTTCTTGGTCCTACCGGTGTAGGTAAAACCGAGCTTTGCAAAACACTTGCTGAAACGATGTTCGGTGATGAGGATGCAATTATTAAGCTCGATATGAGTGAATATATGGAAAAGCATACAGTATCAAAGCTTATCGGCTCACCTCCGGGCTATGTGGGCTTTGATGAGGGCGGACAGCTTACTGAAAAAATCAGAAGAAAGCCATATTCAGTTGTTCTGTTTGATGAAATTGAAAAGGCACATACTGATGTTTTCAATATGCTTTTGCAGATACTTGAGGATGGTGTTCTCACTGATTCACAGGGCAGAAAGGTCAGCTTTAAAAATGCTGTTATCATTATGACGTCAAATGTCGGTGCAGAAAAAATTACGGACCCGAAAACCGCTCTTGGATTTGGCGGAAGCAGTGACAATGCAAAGAATATTGAGCAGCTTGTAATGAATGATTTAAAGAAAACCTTCAAGCCTGAATTTTTAAACAGAATTGATGAAATTATTGTATTCAATCAGCTTGAAAAGGATGATATCAAGGAAATTGCCTGCCGTATGCTCACTTCACTTCAAAAACAGCTTAAAGAGCTTGGTACTGATATAGAATTTACCGATGCGGCAATTGATGCAATTGCTGATGCAGGCTTTGATAAGGTTTATGGTGCAAGACCCTTGCGAAGAGCAATTCAAACTAAGATTGAGGATAAGCTCAGTGAGCTTATTCTTGAAAACAAGCTTGGTGAAAAATGCACTGCTGATTATCGGAACGGCGAGTTTGTATTTATATAAAAAAGAATGTGAAGATGCTAAAACATCTTCACATTCTTTTATATCCATTTTTTCTTTTTAAACCAGAGTATAAGCGCAGCTATTATTAATATGCTCAACACGATTACAAATGGATAGCCGTATTTCCAGCTCAGTTCAGGCATAAAAGTAAAATTCATACCATACCAGCCGACTATAACTGTCAGCGGAAAAAAGATTGTAGTAACTAAGGTGAAAAATTTCATTGTTTCATTTAACCGCATATTGAGAGAAGCCTGGTAAGCATCCCACAGGTGAACAACACTGTCAGTCAGTATGTCAACATTGTCCTTCAGTCTGTTGACCTTGTCGATAAAAAGACCGAGCCTTTTTATGCTTTCATCAAATATTTCATTTTCGTTTTCAGTCAATATTTGTGATATGTCAATAAGCCGTTCATAGTATCCCCGCAGTGATAGAATACTTCTTTTTATTTCGAGCAGCTTGATATTAAAGTTGTTGTCAACCTTGTTGTTGATGACATCCTCCTCAAGCTGTGCGATGCTGCTTCTTATCATATCAAGCCGGCTGTCATCAATCAGCACAAGACTTTCAAAAAATGAGGTGATTATTCTTTCTACGCCTGCATTTTCAACACAAAGCCCTGTTGTTGTTTTTATAAATAAATCTCTGTTGAAAAATTCATTGTCACTGATGTTAACAATAAGAA
>VSOH01000159.1 GCA_009774735.1 Clostridiales bacterium | reverse complement strand
GTATAATATTTCTAGTTTAATATTGAAAGGGTAATGAAATGATTTTTCACAATAATGAAAAGTGTCCCGTTTGTGACAAACTTTTCAATGAAAGTGATGATATAGTAATATGTCCCCATTGTGCAACACCTCACCACAGAGCGTGTTATAATCAGCTTGGTCACTGTGCAAATAAAGAAAAGCATAAGGACGGTTTTGATTATCGTGCTGAGCAAAAGGAAAACAGTGCTCAGCAGGCGGAGCGTGATTTTACAGAGGTACCGCCGCAGATAAACCGTAATTCAAAAGCGGTATGCAGGTCCTGCGGTGCTGAAATTGACAAATCAGCTCCGTTTTGCAATCATTGCGGTGAAAGACAGTTGAATCCGGTTTATGAAAAATTCAGCCCTGTTTTTAATCAGGAGTTTTCCGATAATGCAGGAAAATATGCCGGCAGTGATACATCAATTGATGGCGTAAGTGCCGAGGATGTGGCAATAACCGTAAAAACAAATACATCAAGGTTTTTGCCTAAGTTTGTAAAAAACAAAAAGATTTCGTGGAACTGGGCAGGTTTTATTTTCGGACCATACTATCTGTTTTTCAGAAAAATGTATAAAGAGGGAATCGTTGCCTTGGCAGCAGGTCTGATTGCCAATCTGTTTGTGAGCGGTTTTTATTTAGAGAAGAGCACTGCTGTTATGAACTTTATTCTGTCGCATGCAAAAACGCCGGAAGAAGTATTGGCTCTGACATCCAATCCGCCTGAGGAGCTGTTACAGCTTACCGAAGCGGTTATGCCGATGTATCTTATACTCGGTGCAGTTACTGTTGTTATAGGTATAGTAGTTGCACTGTTTGCAGATCGCTTTTACAGGTCAAAGGTTTTGAATGTAATCAGAAAGGTTGATGAGAATCTTGATGACGGCAGCAGTATTATCGTTCAGAATAATATGTTTGCACCGCAGACAGATTTGAATCAGGAAGATATGAGAAAGCTTTATTTAAGCAAGCTGGGAGGAACAAGTATATTCAGCCCTATTGCCGCTTATTTAGTGCTTGAAATAATAATGTCAATAATTTCAAAAATATAAATTAAATTCAGGAGGAGTTAATTATGAAAGTAAAAAAGGCGATAATCCCCGCAGCAGGTATGGGCACAAGAGTGCTTCCTGCTTCAAAGGCAGTACCGAAGGAAATGCTTAATATCGTAGATAAGCCTGCTATACAGTATATTGTTGAAGAGGCTTTTGCATCAGGTATTGAGGATGTACTTATTATCACAAACAGAGGTAAGGGTGCAATCGAGGATCATTTTGACCATGCTTTTGAGCTTGAAGCAAAGCTTGAGGGTAATGAGAGCAAAAAGAAGATTTATGATGATGTTATGCAGTGCTCAAACTTCGGCAACATTTATTTTATCCGTCAGAAAGAAACAAAGGGTCTTGGCCATGCTGTTCTCTGTGCAAAGAGCTTTGTTGGCAATGAGCCGTTTGCTGTTCTTTACGGTGATGATGTTATACTTTCCGAAACACCTGTTACAAAACAGCTTTGCGATGCTTATGAGAAGTATGGCAAGGGTGCAGTAGGTGTTAAAGAGGTACCCGGCAAGGCTATCACAAAGTACTGTTCTCTTGCTGTTGATCCAATTGAGGATAACTGCTATAACTGTACAGATATGATTGAAAAACCAAGCGAGGAAGAGATTTTATCTAACTTCTCTATTCTCGGCAGAGTTGTTATGCCTCCTGAAATTTTTGATATTTTAGAAGAAACTCCTCTTGGCGCAGGCAACGAGCTGCAGCTTACGGATGCTATGAAAACTCTTGCACAGACAAAGGGTGTAGTTGCTGTTGATTATGAGGGTACACGTTATGATATGGGTAATAAGTTCGGTATTCTCCAAGCAAATATTGAGGTTGGCTTAAAGCATCCTGAAACACAGGAGGAGCTTAAGGATTATATCAAAAAGATTGCAAAGGATTTAGACTGATTATGATTAAAATTGAACGCACAAGCGTAATGAATTTTGATAATGCTATGCGTGGTGCAAGAAATCCGCTTAATTCTTGGGCAAGGTATGACTCTGAATTTGATGAAAACGGTGATTTTGTTTTTGGTGAAAATGATTTGTCGCTGGCAAAGCGACTTTGCTCAGCGGGAACGGACCACAGAAAGTTTATCAGAATGATTTTTGTGAGCGTTGATATTACTGCTCCCCTTTATTGGTGGAAGGAATATGATACTTATAAGGTAGGTACAGTTGCAAACTCAACCTCTACAATGCATAAAATTACATCAAAGCCATTTGAACTCAGCGATTTTTCCGTTGACCATATGAATGATGAGGGTATCAGAGCCATGGAAAAGCTTATAGAAACCCTTGAGGATTTAAGACTGAGATTTGTTGAAACAAAGGATAAGGAGCTATGGTATACTATAATTCAGCTTTTGCCAAGCTCCTATAATCAGATGCGTACCTGTACTCTGAATTATGAAAATCTGGTTAATATTTATTATGCAAGACGCAATCATAAGCTGTCGGAATGGCATGAATATTGCGATTGGGCAAAAGCATTGCCTTATTTTGAAGAACTGTTTATAAGCGAAAGCGAAAAGGACTGATAAATCATGTCACAATACTATTATAATCCCTTTGGTGACAGCGGAGTAAATGAGGAAAATCAAAGAGCTTTTTTGAAAAAACAGCAGCAGAAGCAAGAAAAAAGGGAAATCAGAATGATAAGCCTTTCCATGGGCGTGGCAGTTATTGCGTATCTTGTTATTCAAAGCTTTGTTTTAACTATACTTTATGCCACAGGATATTATTCAAAATTTGAGAATGATGTTGTTTTTCAGAATGCAGTGACTATAATCGGTGTGTCATTTTTGGCAGTATTTGTGCCGTTTGCAATAATGGCATTGGTCAATAAAAAGCGTTATAATTACCCGATAATTCCGAATGAGCCGATTAAGTTTGGTAAATGCTTTATGTGGATTGCCTTTGGAATGCTTTGCTGTATATGTGCAAATATCGGTGTTTCCTATCTGATAACAATAATGGAAACGCTGTTCGGTGTTACGTTCACTCAGGGTGAATTATTAGAGCCTGATTCGGTATTTAGCTGTGTAATGGTTACTGTATCAACTGCAATTATTCCTGCAATCTGTGAGGAATTTGCAATGCGCTGCTGTTCGCTGCAGCTTATGAGAAAGTATGGCAGCGGCTTTGCCGTGTTTGCTGTAAGTATTGTTTTCGGTTTGCTTCACGGCAATGTTATTCAGTTTGTTTTTGCATTTCTTATAGGTCTTGTTCTCGGTTATATTACTGTTAAAACAAACAGCATTGTGCCTGCAGTATGTATTCACGCATTCAGCAATGGTATTTCAGTTACAAAATCAGTTGTCACCTATGCAGCCGGCGAGGAAAGTGCTAACACTGCTGTTGTTATTCTTTATTTGCTGTGGTTTGCAGCAGGTGCGGTATGCGGACTGGCTTTACTTGTTAAGGGTGCTTTCAAAAACAACAAAGTGCCTGTTAACAGTTCACTTACAAATGGTCAGAAGTTTGTTTCATTCTTGTTTCCATGGATGATTATTCCGTTTGCACTGCTGATTTATTTAACCTCTAAAACAATTGTGTAATATATGAATAATGTATTTATGAAAAGGGCTGTTGCGCTTGCAGAACTTTCTGCTTTAGAAGGGGAAGTACCTGTGGGTGCAGTGGTCGTTAAGGATAATAAAATCGTAGGTGAGGGCAGAAATCGCCGTGAATTCGGAAAAAATGCCCTTTACCATGCAGAGCTTGAGGCTATTGATAATGCCTGCAAACGACTTGGCGGCTGGCGGCTCTGGCAGTGTGATTTGTATGTCACGCTTGAGCCGTGTCCGATGTGTGCAGGTGCAATCATCAATTCAAGAATAAAAACGGTGTATTACGGTGCTAAGGATTTAAAAGCAGGCTCCTTCGGGTCTGTCGTGAATTTCAACGATATTCCCTATAACCATAAGCCTGAAATTGTTGATGGTATTATGGATGAGGAATGCGCGGCACTGCTGAAAAATTTTTTTAAAAGTCTGAGAGAAAAAAAGAAAAAATGAAGTCGATATTTATCGGCTTCATTTTTTTATGGCAATAAATAATAGTAATGCATTTACTAATAAACATATGTTGTTTTTTCGACACGAGTAATATAACTGTATGTTATTCTATAAATAAAAGAAAATAAGTGTTTTTCTATAAAATTTGATAGCATATCGAAACTTTTTTGTTTTATACAGGTGTAATATAACCTTGTATTATTTTTAAATGAAGGAGAATGTAAAATGCCAAAAAAGAAAAAACATATTCTTATTGTGCTGTCGGCTGTGCTTACGGTATGTATCGGGATTTGTGCGATTGTGCTGCCAAAGGTTATAGGTGACAGCGGTGCGGTAAATGCTAAAAAGGTCGGAAAGGTTACCGTGCCTGAAAAGTAC
>VSOH01000158.1 GCA_009774735.1 Clostridiales bacterium | reverse complement strand
ATTATTTTACCAACTGAATTATTCATATTTTATCTCCTTAATATTAAATAAAATTCTGATAATTTCATTGTATCATAATTACCAAAACATAATGGCGGATAATATCCGCTATTATAATTTACGCTTGACTTTCGCTGATTACTCTTTGTGCAATATGCTCCGGTGCTCTGTCATAGCGGGCAAATTCTGTTTCAAATGAGCCTCTGCCCTGTGTAATCTGACGCATTGAGGTTGAAAATGTTGTCATCTCTCCGTCCGGAACCTCTGCAATAATTTCCTGATATCCGTCACCCGTCGGTGTCATACCCAGCACTCTGCCGCGGCGTTTATTGATATCACCAATGATATCGCCCATTGCATCATCATTTACAAATGCTTTAAGTGTAACAATCGGCTCAAGGATTACAGGCATTGCTTTGCTGATACCTTCTTTAAAGGCAAGACTTGCAGCCATTTTAAAGCTCATTTCACTTGAGTCAACAGGATGGTATGAGCCGTCATAAAGAGTTGCCTTAACACCAACCATAGGATATCCGGCAAGAACGCCGTTTTCCATACATTCATTAAGACCCTTTTCAACTGCAGGGAAGAAATTCTTTGGCACAGAACCGCCGACAACCCTCTCTGCAAAAACCAATTTATCCGTATCGTAAGGTTCAAATTCGATAAATACATCACCGAACTGACCATGACCGCCGCTCTGCTTTTTATGCCTGCCCTGAGCAGAAACCTTTTTGGTAATTGTTTCTCTGTAAGCAACCTTTGGCGTTTCAAGCTTAGCATTCACACCGAATCTGTCCTTAAGCCTTGAAACAACAACCTCAAGCTGCTGCTCGCCAAGACCTGCAATAATCTGCTCTCTTGTTTCTGTATTGTTGGTGAATACAAGAGATGGATTTTCTTCACAGAGTTTAATAAGACCTGCGGCAATTTTTTCCTCCTCGCCTTTAGCGGATGCCTTTATAGCCATTTTATATGTAGGTGTAGGAATAACAACACCATCAAGCTTAACTGCATTTGATGCTGTGCACATTGTATCACCTGTTGAAAAACCGCTCAGCTTCGTAACAGCACCGATGTCACCTGCCCTTAATTCGGCAACGTCATTTTGCTTAGCACCAAACACCTTAACAAGCTTGCCCATTTTTTCCTCTCTGCCTGTATTTGCGTTATACGGAACTGTTGAAGCTGTAATTTTACCGCTGACAACCTTAAAGAAGTTGAGCCTGCCGACAAAAGCATCACTTACCGTTTTAAAGCAAATTGCTGCAAGCGGACCGTTTTCGTCAGCAGTAAGCTCCACAGGCTCGCCTTCACTGTCAATAGCATACTCACCCTTTGGTGCAGGGCAAACATCTGTAATAAAATCAAGCAGCATATCACAGGCAACACCTGTTAAGCCTGAAAGTGCAAAAACAGGGATAATTGAGCCGTCAGCAATACCAAGGCTTACACCCTTGATTTTATCTTCTCTTGTGAGCTCCTCACCCTCAAAGTATTTTTCCATAAGCTCCTCATCACTTGAAGCCACTGCCTCGGCAAAAACCGCCTTGATAGCCTCAAATCTCGGAACATCGGCAGGCTCGGGAGTTACTTCTCTTTTCGTGCCGTTTTCATAAACATATGCCTTATCCTCTATCATATTATAGTAGGAACGCACCTCACCTGCTGAAAGAACCGGCACAACTACAGGGCAAACCTGTGTGCCGAACTTGGCAACAATTCCGTTAAAGCTTTTATAGAAATCTGCTCTTGCATCATCCATTTTTGTTGTGACAAAAATTCTTGCCAGCCCCTTTGAGCCGGCATTTTTAAATGCCTTTTCAGCACCCACTGCCAAGCCTGAGCGTGCAGAAACAACAATAATTGCCGTGTCAGCCGCTCTGACGCCCTCGGCACTGCCCATTGCAAAATCAAACAAACCCGGCGTATCAATAAAATTAATATCCTTACCTTTATATTTAATTGATGCAACTGCACTTGAAATACCGATTTTTCTTTTTCTTTCCTCAGAATCAAAGTCACATACTGTATTACCGTCAAGAACTTTACCCTGTCTTTCAGTAACACCTGCTATATTCAGCATTGCCTCGCAGAGCGTTGTTTTGCCTTTTGAGGCATGCCCTACCAAAGTTATATTCCTGATATTTCCTGCGTTGTTACTCATAATAAACACCTTCTTAATTTATTCATTGTGCATATTGTACAATAATTTTCAACATCAGTCAATGGTATATTAATATTTTTAACAATTTGTTATAATTAATATTTGTTTTTGGATGATGGTTTCTTATCAAATTATAAATTATCTTGAATATGCAGCATTTCTATATTATAATAGTTTGGCTATGACGAATAAGAAAGAAACATTGCAGTTTGCATTAAAAAAATCACTGCCTGTACTTTTTGGCTATCTGTTCCTTGGCTCTGCCTTCGGAATCATGCTGTATGATGCAGGCTACAATTTCATATGGGCCATATTTATTTCACTGACAGTATATGCAGGCTCAGGACAGTTCCTGCTTGTGGACTTACTGCGTCAGGGTGCAGGCTTGCCCACTGTTGCAATGATGACACTGTTTATCAACTCAAGGCATATGTTCTACGGATTAAGCTATGTTGATAAATTCAAACAGGGTAAGTGGCGGTATCCGTTTATGATTTTCAGCCTGACTGATGAAACCTATTCAGTCAACACCTCTATCACCACAGTTCCTGAAAATGTTAACGAAGCACACGCAAGATTTTTAATTGGTGTTTTTGACCACATTTACTGGATACTCGGCTCTGTCATCGGTTCTTTGGCAGGGCAGATTATTCCAATAGACTTCACAGGCATTGACTTTTCAATGACCGCACTTTTTGTGGTTATTTTCATCGACCTTGTGCGTGATAAAAAAGGCAGAGGAAAGCTTGTTGGCTTTATAGGTATTCTTTGTGCGATACTGTGTCTGATCATTTTCGGAGCAGAGAATTTTCTGCTTCCTACACTGATACTTACTGTAGCTGTTATGTCAGCCGCAAAGCCGTATTTCGGCAAGGAGGTAATGTGATATGCCCCTTAGTATTAAAGAAACCATACTTATAATTGCGGTAGCTGCAATATGCACCTTTGCAACAAGACTTTTTCCGTTCGCACTTTTCCCCGGAAAAAAAGAAGTTCCAAAATTTGTTCACTATCTCGGTGAAATTCTCCCTGTGGCAATAATCGGTGTTCTTATTGTATACTGTCTTAGGGATTTCACAAAGGGTGATATAAATTTAATTATTCCGCAAATAATTGCAATCACAGCAACCGCAGCTGTACATATATGGAAAAAGAACACACTGCTCAGCATAGCAGTCGGAACAATCGGATATATGCTTTTAATTCATTTTGTGTTTATATAAGAAAAAGGGAGGGTTACCTCTCTTTTTTCTTGACAATTTTACTGTGCTATGATATCTTATACATAGATTATCTATGCAGACGAAAGGAGCTGACAAAATGAAATTCAGCAAAGAACTCGTAAGCGGCAGCACTCCCACCTTGATACTTGCAGTAATTGAAAAAGAGGATATGTACGGATACCAGATTGCTAAAGAGCTTGAAAAAAGAAGTGAAAACGCCTTTTCACTCAAGGAAGGTACAATGTATCCCCTGCTTCATGCTCTTGAAAAAGAGAAATTCGTTGAATCCTATTGGAAAAATGTAGAAGGCAGAAAAAGAAAATACTATCATATCACTAAGAAAGGCAAAAAACACCTTTGTGACAGAAAAAAGGAATTTGAACAATTCTCAGTTTCCGTTAAAAAGGTACTTAATTTCGCACAATGAATATTAACGATTATATAAAAGATGCTACCTCAAAAATATTTGATGCTAAAGAAAAGCGTAAGGTTGAGGCTGAGTTAACCGATCACATACTCAAGCATAAAGAATTCAACGAGGAAATCGGATATGATGCAGAAAAAGCCGAGGAAATGGCTGTTGAAAAAATGGGCGAGGGCACAGACATTGCCGAGCAGTTAGGAACACTGCACAACGATTTTTACACACCGGTCGGGGATATAATCTGCACAGTAATATGGCTGCTGCTCCTTGGCGGTGCATATTACCTGTTAAAAGAATTTATATTTGATGATATCGGAACTATATCAATAAGTATATCGAGTATATTAGGAATCTCAGGGCTATTTGCTATCTGTTCCTACATAACAATAAAAAGGAACCGATTTCCTGTTTGCTTAATGAATTTCATCGGTGGAATCGGTACCATTGTGTTTACATATTTGGTAAGTTCAAATATATGCAAAAATGCTTTCAATTTTAACAGTCTAATCAATTTATTGTTAAACGGAGATATACCGGAAAAATCAGAAATCAACAGTTTATTTTCAATTGTATTAACAGTTATCACAGGTGCTTTTGTCATTTTGACAACAATGGCATCATCAAGCTACAGCATAAAAACAAAAAATTGTAATAACAGTCTTTTTG
>VSOH01000157.1 GCA_009774735.1 Clostridiales bacterium | reverse complement strand
TATTTACCGTTTGGTTGTTTTAGATAAACATCAAAGGCTTCGACTCTCTGACTGAAGGAAGTATCCTCGCCAAGCACAATATACTGAACACGCTTTTTACCATCAAATGAAAATTCGGCATAGCTTTTTTTCTTGGTAAGCTCACCGATATTTACACTTAAAATTTCGTCAGCAGTTATACCCTTAATCTTTTTGCCTAATTCAGAGAGAGCCTTAACATCTCTTTTATGAATAACTCCGCTGTCTGTGGGAGGAACATTCAGCAGCAAAGTACAGTTATTGCCGACTGAATTCAGGTAAATATCAAAAAGCTTTTTCGGTGATTTGACAGTTAAATTTTCATTTTTGGAATAAAACCATCCCCTGCGAATTGAAACATCGACCTCTGCCGGATACCAGCAAAGCTCACCTGCATTTTTCAGAGCAGAGCGTGAACCTAAATCCTCATCGGTTGATTTGAACTTCTGCAGCTCATATGCCTGGCCCTCACTCTGCTGAGAATGCTTTTCAACAGTTTCACTTTTGGTCAAGCTAAGCGGAACAACAGAATATTCATTTTTTCGGCACTTTCCGCCCTCATTGCCAACCCAGCGGATATCAGGACCGCAGATAGCAATGTTCGCTTTCGGCTGCAGGCGGCGGATGATTTCATAATACCTTGCCCAGTCATATTCAAAAGCAGCTGCATCCTTGCCCTTTGCACCATCAAACCACACCTCAAATATTTCACCATAGTTCGACAAAAGCTCTGTTAACTGATTGCAGAAATAATCGTTATATGCATCAGTTCCATAGCGTTTATCGTGCATATCCCATGGGGACAGATAAACACCGAAATCCATTCCCTGCTTATGACACTCGTCACTGAGCATCTTAACAATATCGCCCTTGAAATCGGTATTTTTCACAGAAAAATCAGTGTATTCGCTTTCCCAAAGGCAGAAGCCGTCGTGGTGCTTACAGGTTAAAATAATACCTGTTGCACCACTGTTTTTTATGACTGACACCCACTGCTTTGCATCAATTGATTTAATGGTAAAGTCCTTAACGGTTTCTTTGCCTGTACCCCACTCACGGGCAGTAGCGGTATTCATACCAAAATGAATAAAGCAATAAAAAGGCTTCGACTGATGCCTTAGCTGGTTTTCAGTCGGTTTAACAGATATGTAACGCTCAACCTCGCTGTCAAAAAGCGGTATGCCGTTATTATAATCTGACCAATCATTTTCAAATATATTTACCATATCAATGACCTACTGTATCAAATGTTCTTGATTTAATATTCTTCTTGCTCTGCTCTACCCTTCTGCCGTTTTTACCATTATTCCAGTGCGTTAAAAAATTATCCTTATCATTAAGCATCCAAACACATTTTGAGTGAAGATACCAGATTTTTTCTTTAAGGCTCATTTTAAATGTAAACGGACGTTTTTCCACGCTGTCCTCAAGCGGGGTAATAAGAGAGGCATTTGGTTCATCAACCTCAGCAGCAGACAAAATAACAATATCCTTGTCCTTAGGCAGCACTGTTGTACCGTCAAGAGTAATCACCCAGAAATACATTCCCTTTGCAAACAATGTTTTGCCGTTATCATCAACACTGTGTGTAAATTCATAACCAAGATGACCTGACTTAACATAAGCCATTTCTTCAAAATCATACAAATCCCACTGAGCGTATGGCTTATCAACAGCATTAACTGTTTTAATAACAGTCTTACCATCAACTGCAAACTTTGCTTTTTTATCATCAGAAAGAGATGCACAAAGCAGCTTAAGCTTATTGCCCTTTTCAACCTCTAATTTCTGACCGTTACAGCTCATCAGTTCATTTTTAACCTTAAAGCTTACACCGCCTGCAACAATTTCTTCAGGCATTAAGCGATCAGGAATATGTGTATTTTTAATATTCTTGTCAAGTGCAATATCCTTGCTTGAAAGCTTCTTGCTGACAACACTGCTCTGCTTTAACTTAAGAGCAAAGGTTTTAACCTCATATGGTTTAAAGCTTGTTACAAGATTTCCGTTTTCAACAACAGCATCTGCTAAAAATTCCTCGCTGGCATAAAGCTCTCTTGCACTCTCAACACCCTCGCCAAGAGTAAAGGCATAATTATCAACTGCTTTGTTTGCGCCCTCATTAAAGCGGACAATAATTTCACCGCTGTCAATACTATGATGCGGCATTTTGATTGCCCTTACAATCACATTTTCACTGCTTCCGCCGCCGAAGGAATAGCTTGTGCCGAGCTTACCCTGATGCTTATTAAATACTACTGCGGTAAGCAGCTGCGTAAACATTTTAGCCTGAAGCTGTGTAGATGAGCCAACCTCGCCCTTATGGCTGAATACTGCATAGGAATAAATATTTTTACCTAAATCCATCATAGACTGCATTGAGTCAATACGATAATTCTTTTTCGGCGTATGGATTGCAGTTAAACGCAGCGTGTTATCATTAAACTTATCCCATCCGTGCTTGCTGTCGCTGAGAATAGACACACCGAACGCACCACTGTCATCGGTAATATCTGCCCATTTCTGTGCAGGTACCTCAAACAGCTTTTCATTCATATTATCACGTTTAATTGCACCCAAACCCAAATCAAAGGTTGCCTGCTTATTCTTTGCTGTCAGTGCAAAGCGATTTTTACACATGGTTCGCATTGACTGCCATTCAAAATCGTTATAAACTTCAACAATTTCACCGTTGTCAGTTAATGAAATATAACTTGTAAATTCACTTTTGCCATCCTTTTGCTTAACCTCAAAGGCAACACGGGCAGGTCCGTTTTCAACAATAGTAATGGATGTGGCAAGCGGTGTTCTGTCAGGCTCTTTATTCGCCTCTTTATAATTCATTTCCCAAGCCGGCCAATCCTTTGAGCCTGTATAGTTAAACAGACCGAGAACTATAGGCTTGGCAAGAAGCTCTCTTTCATTATCTGTTTTATCAAGAATTGAAGCAATGTCACCGTTTTTATTGAGTCTGACCTCATATTTCTGATTTGACATTGTATCACCATCGATTGAAAGCTCACTGCCGATACAGCAGCCTTCACCGCTTGGTCTTACATCATAAACACGAGTTCCAAGACTTTCAACCTCAGCAATGAATATAACCTCCATCACGCCGTTTTTTACGGAATTAACCTGGCTCTTAACCTCTCTGCCCTTATCGTTATAAACACGTACAAAAGGCGTTGCTATGTCCTTAAGCTCCAGCTTGACAGCACTGACACGCTTTGCCTCAACTGAATTTGAAACCATAACAGGAATACCTGTACAGAAATCGGATTTCATAAGACGGGTCATCGAAGAAAGAGATGCTTCAAGCTCACCCTTGAACTGATTGATTGACATTGCATAATCATTCCATGAACGGCGGTATGCACGCTGAACGGATGTACCCGGAGTATCATCGTGGAATTGATGAGCGATTGCTCTTTTCCACGCCTTCTCAAGCACAGATTCATTGTAATCAGAGGCACCGAAATAGCTTGCCATAACACCTGCACGCTCAGCCATATCACCAAGCTCCTGGCATTTGGTATTCCATCGCTTGCCGATAGCACGTGAGGTATAACCGCCCACACCATGATTCTGCATCACAAGCTCTGTTTTCCATTCAGGCAGCTTATCTTTAACCGCCTGTGGCAAGTCGTTTTCTATATCACGGTAAATCTGATCAGCACTTGCTGCAACAACCTCGATATCACTGCTGTCATTTTTCTTTATTTCATCATCAACATATTTAACCGTCTTTTCCTCAGGAGCACCGCCGCGATCACCTATGCCGTGGAACATATACGTCCAGTCAAGACCATACTTTTCATTTTCCTTAAGCTTATCGGTAACAAAATCCCAGTCACGAAGCTTGGTTAATGTATAGTAATAATCGTGAGGATTACAGCTTGCATAAACATAATTGCCGTCAACACCATACCATTTGCCGATGTCAAACGGAATACCATATGCACTGCCCCACGCAAGTTTTTGTGTTGTGAAGCCTTTTAAATTTGAATGGTGCATAATACTCGGCAAAGCCCACCCAAAGCCGAAACAGTCCGGCAAATAAATATCCACTGACCTTTTACCGAATTTCTCGTCAAAATATGAATTACCAATCAAAATATTTCTGAAAAGTGCTTCAGGTGACGGACAATTGGTATCACCGTTCTCAAAAGCTGAGCCTGTAACGTGCCATCTGCCCTGCTTAATATATTCCTTCATCTCTTCAAAAAGCTCAGGATAATACTCCTCCATAAGCTCATAACGGTATGAACCCTCAAATGAAAATATGTATGAAGGGTACTTTTTAAAAAGTGCAAAGTTATCGACCAGTGTGTCATAGATGTATTTACTGACTGTTGTTTCAAAATCCCAGGACCATATAGTGTCAAGATGTGAAGTTGCAACTGTATAAATTTTTTTCTTTTTCATATCAAATCCCCGTTTCATAGATTATTTAATATTAGTATAATGCTTTATTC
>VSOH01000156.1 GCA_009774735.1 Clostridiales bacterium | reverse complement strand
ATATAAATATATTGATGAAGAATTTAATATGGATTCTGTTAGGTCTGATATTTTTAATACCATAAAGGACAACAGTGATAAGCTTAAAGGAAAAACGCTAATAATGAATCCAAGATTAACAACCAATACAGAATATTCAGAGTATTTTGAAGCATCAGACCATATGTTGTTTAATAGCGCCTCTTATCTTGTTGACGGATATGAATATACGCAAAAGTCAACTGTAGTCATGGATTTATATTATAAAATGCTGACCTATTATGATATGGACAGCGAGCTGTATAAATTCTGTGAGGCTTATAAAAATGGTGAGCTGTCAGATGCAGACAAAAACAGCCTTGATTATATCCTTGCTCAAAAGATAGACGAATATGGTATTGATGAGATCTTCAAGTGGCTTGAGATGCATCTCACTGAGCAGTTTGATTGTACAGTTGAGGAACTTGTTTCCCAAATTGGGGAAAAGACAGAAACTGATATTATGCATGAAGAATATGAGAAGGAGATTGGGCTGAATGATTGAAATAAAATCTCTGAAAATGAAATTCAAAAAAAATACTGTGCTAAAGGGTATTGATTTCACCTTTTCAAACGGTGTTTACGGCTTACTTGGCCCGAATGGTGCAGGCAAAACCACACTTATCAGAAGTATGGCGGGCTTATATCAGCCTAAAGAGGGTCAGATTCTCTATAACGGCAAACCAATCGGTAAATCCAAGGAATATATTTCACGGCTCGGCTATCTGCCACAGGGTTTCGGTATATTCAAGGAGCTTAAGCCGATTGAGGCTCTTATGCTGATGGCGAACCTCAAAGGTATTGATAAAAAGATTGCTGAGCAGGATGCCAAGCGTGTGCTCGAAATTGTCAACCTCAGTGATGCTGTTGACAAAAAGGTGGGTGCCTTCAGCGGCGGTATGCTGAGAAGGCTTGGTATAGCACAGGCTTTGCTCGGTGATCCTGAAATTATGATTTTTGATGAGCCCACTGCAGGGCTTGACCCTGAGGAAAGGCTGCGTTTTAAAAACATTATTTCACGTTTGTCAAAGGAAAAAACGGTTATTATTTCAACACATATTGTTGAGGATATTGAAGCAGTCTGTGATAAAATCATTGTTATGAATGACGGCAATATTGTCAAAAGCGGAAGCTGCAGCGAGATTGAGCAATGTGCAAAGGGTAAGATTTATCTTGTTCCTGTAAACGAGGCGGTTAAACTGAGCGAAAAGGCAGTCATACAGAAATATTTTGAGCGTGAAGGACAGCAGCTTATGCGTGTTCTTTCCAATGAAAGCCTTGACTATGAAAAGGGCGATGCTACAATAGAGGACGGATACATATGCTTACTCAAAGGAATATAAGGCTTGTTTTTCAAAGAATGTATTTTCACCTGAAAAATCTGCACTGGAACTTTTTTATTCCGATAGTTATAGCGGACATATTTCTGCCGTTTATCTGTTTCATATCCTATATGAGTGAAAAAACGAGACCGTTTTTTGCAATGACGGTTATGCAGTTTTCGCTGATTATAATACCTGTATGCAGTATATGGTGGGTAATTTTTATTAACAGGGATTATATTGAGGGGCTTGGAAATGAGCTTTTGTTTGTGTGCAGAAATAAAATAAAGACAATGGATACGTTTATTGTGTTCATATTGTTTTTCGCAGTGTCGATTATTCAGTTTGCGTTTTACATTCAGGCGGACAGCTCTTTGAAATATGAGCCGATAAAGCTCTTTTGTATCTGTTTATTTTTGTACTGTTTTGTTCAGTTTTTAACCTATCTGACAAAGTCTATCCCCATAACCCTGCTTATGGTGCTGGTGTATATGATAGGCAATCCAATGATTGCCTATAGTATTGACGGTGTAGTTTTTCCGATATTTTATGATATTACACCGTTAACAATGGAATCAGCCAAGGTCAGCATTATACCTATGGTGCTTACAGGTGTGGTTCTGCTTCTGATTTCGGTTTATTTTAATAAACGAAGGCTCAGGTTTAATTAAAAAATTTGTTGTATTTTATGTACTTTTTTCAAATCAAAAAACTCAGGAAAATAAATTCCTGAGTTTTTCGATTTTATATTGAATTCTGTGATTTTTATACATATATTTAATATTGATAATTTTTACCATATATGATAAAATTATAATGATACTATGTTCAAAGGAGGATAGCTGTGAGAAAATATAATTATTTTGATGATGACCCCGAAGAGCTTGAAATAAAAACAAGCAGCAAAGTAAATATTGATTTTAGTTCCTTTGCCCGAAAGGCAAGGTATACTGTTGAAGATTTTATCCATAGCAATTCCTTTGATGACGCTAAAGCACTTTTAAGGCTGCCTAATTTCAGCTCTATGCTGTTTAAGGCAGCAGCATTTGTAATTTTTGTTGTTATTATTGTGGTGTTTATTCTGATTTTCAGTCATACCATTAATTCACAGAATGATAAAATTGACAAGTTTTATAATGATGCAGGCAAGGTCTGTACAGATTATATAACCGAGTATGGTATACCTAAGTTTGACAGCCTTGACAGTGCTGATTATGGCAAGGGGATGGCTCGTCTTACAGGTCTTTGCTATGCAAGACAGATGGATTTTAACAATGATGGTGATGCTGAACTGATGCTTTGCTACAATAATAAAAATGTCTACACTCTTGAGGTATGGGGCTATAACGGAAAGGATTTTGTTAAGCTTTACAGTGATGTTGCCAACAGTACAAATGATATAAAGGATGGGAGCTGGATTTCATTTTATTATAAAAACAATAAATATTATATCTGCAAATCTACTGCCGATGACCCGTCTAAGGTCAAAATGTTAAATTTGAAGGGTGACAGCTTTAAGGAAAGTCTAAGCTGTGATTATGATTATAAGAATGATATTTATTCAATAAAGGGCAAAATTAATGCTCAGGATTTTGAAACAATAAAGCTTTCTGTTATCAAAGCATCAAAAGCAGAGAGTATTATTGATACTGTTACAGATAATATTGACAGCTTTCACACTGTTTCGTTCCCGGCAATCAATAATCAGCGCAGTGACGCAGAACGGAAGGCAGAAGCATATTATAAAATCATTGAAGCAAGGAATGAAAAATACGGCAAGGCGAAGATTGCCAAGGATAAGGGGCTGACCTACATTGAGGGTCTTGCTTATGTTGATTTGATTGATTTTGATGGTGATGATAACGAGGAGCTTGTTTTGGTTTACCGCAAAATGCTCAAGCAAAGTGCAACAAATGCCTATAACGGTCAGTTTATAATTATTGAAAATCCGACATATTGTGTTGAGGTTTATAGTTGGAACGGAACTGTTACAAAAAAGGTTTTCAACAGTGATACCGTATCAAATTATTTTGGTGACAATGATGTCAGCTATTTAATGCTCAGAATTGATGAGAAATCAGCGGCAATATGTTCAAATGTTTACAATTATAGCAGTGATTATAATTATACTGCCGCATCAAGGATTTATGAATATAAGAATGGCAGTTTTGACAGTGTGTTCTCAGCCCGACTGATTAATGATTACGGCTATAAGAATTATTATATTGATGGTGAATATACCGATAAGAGCACTTTTGAGGATAAGGCATACAGGGTGCCTAAGTTTATGAATGATGAAGGCAGTTATGATAAGGATAAATTCAGCCTTGTTTATTTTGCCGGTGAAAATGAGAGCGGATTTAATGATACCATTAACGAAACAGTTAAAACTATTGAAAGTCTGAACAAAAATTATGTTCCAAATGACTGATGCAACTGTCGGTTGACAAAAAAATTCCTTTTGTAAACTATGGTATATAGCTTTTATTTAGATAAATCTGATATAATTTGTTTAAACAGCAGAACAGTCTGCTGAAAATTAAGCAGAGGTGAATAAATTATGGATATAATGACTGCTAACAGATTACAGCAATTAAGAAAGGAAAACGGATATAGTCAGGAGGTTCTGGCTGAAAAGCTTGGTATCAGCCGTCAGTCTGTGTCAAAATGGGAGAGGGCAGAGTCCTCGCCTGAAATTGATAATCTTATGGCATTGTCCAAAATATATGGCTTGACTATTGACGAGCTGCTTGATGTGAGCGGTGACAAGGTAATCGTAAAAAATACAGGTAAAAAGGAACATGATTTTAAAGGCAAAATGAAATCACTGCTTTCAAAAGCAAATGACTTTGGCATTTATCCTAATGCGGCAAAAAAGCTTTTGATTTTTCCCTTCCCGATTATAGTGGTGTTTTTATATGTTGCTTTGTCTATGGCATTTAAAATTTGGCATCCTTTATGGATAATCTTTATGACAATCCCTATTTATTACAGGTTTGCAATTGCCTGCAAAGCGAATAACAAAAAGGTATTTGCACTTCTTATACCTGTTCCGGAAATGGTGGTTACAGTATATCTTTTGCTTGGTATATCTGTCGGTGTGTGGGGATATGCAAGTCTGTTGTTTTTGATTATTCCGTTGTTTTACTGGGCGGTTCTG
>VSOH01000155.1 GCA_009774735.1 Clostridiales bacterium | reverse complement strand
GGCATAAGCTGATTCTGTTCAATTTCATTTTTTATTTTATTATATAGTTCTATATATTTCTTCATATCTGTACCTTTAAAAATTCTCAAAACTGTATATTAAAGTAAACACAGTTATATTATATAATTATTGTAGGAAAGAATCAAGAGGTGGCGTATGAAAAAGTGTGCTGTTATCAATGACTTATCGGGCTTTGGCAAATGCTCACTCGGTGCAGCCATACCAATTATTTCTTCAATGGGGTGTGAGGTGCATCCATTGCCGACGGCTGTTTTGTCTAATCAGACAGCCTATGACAGCTATGACATCGTTTCCCTTACGGACTCAATGAGCAGCTTTATTCAGCAATGGAAAAGGCTTGGTGCTTCATTTGATGCTATTCTTACAGGTTTCGTATGTGATGAAAATCAGATAGATATTATAAATGCCTTTGCCGATGAATTTAAAGACGACAATACAATTTTTGTTGTAGATCCCGTGATGGCAGATAATGGTTCTCTTTATGATTGTTATACACCGATTATGTGTGAAAAAATAAAGAGCTTATGCTATAATGCAGATGTTATAACACCGAATACGGGCGAGCTTGCTTTTATTGCCGAAGAGCCGTATTCGGAAAATATTGAGGATATAAAAGCATATTGTTCAAAACTCATAAATAACGGTATAAAGAATATTGTGGTTACAGGCTTGAAAAAAGGCAAAGAAATTTCAAATATCGTATACGACAGCGATGGATGTACTGTTATAACAGGCCGTCTGAGCGGTGGATATTTCAGCGGAACGGGAGATATCTTTGCATCAATAATTACCGGCGGCTTGATGAGAGGCTTATCAATTGTTAAGTCAGCAGAGCTTGCAACAGATTTTATCAGCACCTGTGCTTATGATACAAAATGCAGTCCGGGCAATAATGGTGTTAACTTTGAAAAGTTTTTGTATCTGTTAACAAATTATGATTATCAGGAGGAGCTGAACCGTGAAAAATAAGAAGCTTTTTAATATGTGTTCTGCAGCAATGTTCACTGCAATAATTTTTGTACTCACTCGCTTCGTTTCGGTTCCTGTAGCATCAGGCTATGTCCATTTCGGGGATGCACTTGTTTATATTGCTGCCTCGGTTATGGGAGGTCCATGGGCATTTTTTGCTGCAGCAGTTGGTGAAGCATTTGCCGATATTGCATACGGAATGGCGTATTATTCACCTGCGACGTTAATTGTTAAAGCTCTTATTGCAGCACCGTTTGTTTTTACATACAAAAAGAGTGAAAAAATCTTAACACCTGTTACAGCATCTATGACAATCGTATCGGGATTAATAACGGTTGGCGGATATTATATATCGGATTTGATTATTGACAAAAGCTATGCTATAGTTAATATACTTGGCAATGTTATTCAGGCTGCAGGCAGTGCTGTCATATTTATTATTTTAGGTGCAGCCTTTGATGCCGCAGGATTAAAGAAAAAACTATTTTATAAACGAGAGGTTTAACAAATGGCAGATATTATTTATACACTTGAAGGCGGAGTTTATCTTAATATAACCAATAAATGTCCGTGTAATTGTGCCTTTTGCATCCGTACAAAGGGTGATGCAGTCGGAGAGGCTGAAAGGCTTTGGTTTGACACAGAGCCGACAATAGATGAAATTAAAGAAGCAATTGATGCATTTGACTTTACTCAGATTGAAAGTGCAGTGTTCTGTGGCTATGGTGAGCCGACGAATGCATATGATAATTTAATTGAGTCGGCAAGGTATATCAAATCAATAAATCCGTCAATACAGTTAAGACTGAATACCAACGGACTGTCGGATTTGATAAATCAAAAGCCAACAGCAAAGGAGCTGTCTGGAATATTTGATTGTATTTCGGTTTCACTTAATGAGCCGACAAGTGAAAAATATGATAAAATTACAAGAAATATTTATGAAGGCAGAGCATTCGATGCTATGCTGAAGTTTACGAAGGAATGTGTCAGGTATTGTAAAAATGTTCATATGACTGTTGTCGATGTTATTTCTGCTGAGGATATTGAAGCATCACGTCAAGTATGTGAGAGCACAGGTGCCGAGTTTATTGTGCGTTCTTTTGCGCGCGGAAGATAATTTTGTTGTTTTTATCTTCAATGTGTGTTAGTATATAATTAAGATCTGTAAGGTCGGGGTCATACACAGATTTGTGTATGACTTTTTTCTTTATAATGGTCTTAATATTAAATTAATCGGGAGGTCTTTTTATGTCTAAAAACAAAGTCGGTGCTCTGAATGGCAAGATTTGGTTATCAGTTGTATTGTTTGGTTTGATAGGTCAGATTGCATGGGTAGTTGAAAATATGTATTTTTCACGTTTTATGCAAAATGAAATCACCAGAGCACCTTATGCGACGACCTTAATGGTAGCGTTTTCAGCCATTTTCGCCACCATATCAACCTTAATCGGTGGTGCACTTTGTGACAGAGCCGGTAAAAGAAAGGTGTTTATTTGCTGGGGATATGTTCTGTGGGGCTTTACTATTGCTATGTTTGCATTAGTTCCGATGCAGCCGTCTGCCGATAAGGTTGTGCCTATGGTTATTCTTGTCGTTGTAATGGACTGCGTAATGTCCGTGATTGGTTCAATAAGCAATGATGCTGCATTCAATACATGGATAACTGATGTTTCAAACACGGCAAACAGAGCAAGGGTTGATACTGTGCTTGCAATTATGCCTTTGTTTGCGCTTGCTGTTGTATTCGGCGGATTTGACAGCCTGACAAATGCATCAGCTACAACAGATGATTGGAAAAAGTTCTTCCTGATTTTAGGCATAATTCCTACCGTCGGCGGTATTATCGGTCTGTTCCTTATGAAGGATAAAGAGGGAATGAAGCCGAATAAGGACAATTCCATATTCAGTGATTTTACATACTCTCTTCAGCCTAAGGTTATTAAGGAAAATAAAATGCTTTATATATGTCTTGCAGGAAATATGTTCTCGGCAATTGCATATCAGGTCTATGTTAATTATCTTTTCAATATTGTAGAAGGCACTCTTGGCATAACAGACTATATTATCCCTGTGGGCATAATTATGGTTGTTGCTGCAGTCATTTCGGTATTGTATCTTCTGCAATGGATAAGCATGGCAAAAAGCATTTTTATTATCCGACAATCACAGCAGGTATAATTGGCTGCATAATTCTTTGGAGTGCTAAATTCTTAATCGGCAAAAATCCCACAGCACTTTTAGCAGTACTTATTGTTGGAGGTATTCTGGTTATCGGTGTCAGCCTTGTTATGGCCGGTCTGTTCACAGCATCATACAGAGATTATATTCCCGAGGGCAAGGAAGGCTTGTTCCAGGGCTGCAGAATGGTTATGTATGTTCTTGTTCCAATGATTATCGGTCCTATTGCAGCACAAATCATAATAGGTGCATTTAACAAAGGGGTTGCAGATGAAAACATTGTTTATCCAATGGAGCTGTTTCTTGGTGCAGCAGTACTGATGCTTTTCTGCTTTATTCCGGCATATATTGTCAGAAACAAGCAGCCGCAAATGCATGATGAGCTTATGAAAAAGCTTGATAAATAGTATACATAATAAAAAAAGCAAGGTGTTCACTTCAAGTTTGCACCTTGCTTTTTTATTTTGTTTTGAATAATAAGTAATAAATAACCTATTAAAAATCCGCTGAAATTCATTATTATATCATCAATATCAACATCTCCGCATTTGAATATGAATTGGTAACCCTCAACAATAAAAGGTAAAGACAAGCCAATGATTATTTGCTGATAAGCTTTTATTTTAGGACAGTAGGTCTGAAGTAAAAAAGAAATCGGAAGAAAGAATATTATATTTCCTACAACTAAAAATAAAATTTCCGAATCATACGGATACTTTATAAGGTAATTGACATATGCCAGAGTACCCTGACCGGGAACAAGATTTGTAGTCAGATTATTGCTTATAGGTCTTAGAAATACAACAATAAAAGAAACTGCATATAAAACACTGTATCCCTTCAGTGCTTTGACTGAAGCCTTATTAAAGTCAATTTCCTTCATTACAAACAGACCAAGATAGTAGGCTAAAAATACGATGTGTATAAGGCTCAGCCACCATAGTCTGAAGAAAGCCAGGCTTCCGCTAAAATGTAATGTATAATTATCTGCAAAATAAATAATACCCGCTGCAGCTATATAAATCGAAGCATAATTATTTATTTTTTCTATGTTTTTTCTGTTGATTATTGTTACAAGAAAAACCAGAATAAATACTGCTGCTGATTTTAAAAGCTGAAAATTAAGGCTGTTATAATAAAATATATTACCTTCTATATTTTTTGATGTAATGAAACAGGCGGCTGAGTATATAACGACAAATAAAATTATTTTAATATTATTTGCTTTTGATTTTATTGCCATAAGATTATCACCTAAATTTCAAGTTCATTCATCAGTTTTTTATATTCTTCTGCTTCGCTTCCGCTGGCAAAAATCTGTTTAACAGTATT
>VSOH01000154.1 GCA_009774735.1 Clostridiales bacterium | reverse complement strand
GCTTTTATGAGTTATAAAGATAAATACAATCAGTGGTTGGATTTTGCTGATGATGATACAAAGGCAGAGCTTGAAGCACTGACAGATGAAAAAGAAATTGAGGACAGATTTTATAAGGATTTAGCCTTTGGTACAGGCGGACTTCGCGGTGTTATGGGTGCAGGCTCAAATCGTATGAACAAATATACTGTGGGCAAAGCTACCCTTGGTCTTGCAAGGTATTTAAAAAGTAAAAGCAGCGGCGACATTTCTGTTGCGATTGCTTATGATACCCGTAACAATTCACAGTATTTTGCCAAGACAGCAGCAGGTGTTTTTGCATCACAGGGCATTAAAGTTTTCATTTATGAAATGGTTGTGCCTGTTCCTGTGTTGTCCTTCACAACGCATTATTTAAACTGTACTGCAGGTGTTATGCTCACTGCTTCACACAATCCAAAGGAGTATAACGGCTATAAGGTTTATGACAGTAAGGGCTGTCAGTTCTGTACTGAGGATGCGAAAAATGCAATCGGATTTATTAATGACATTACCGATTATGCCTCAATTCCGTTTATGGACGAAAGCGACCTTATTACATATATCGGCGAGGATGAGCTTTCTGCATTTTTAGCCGAAGTAAAAAAGCAGTCACTGTATGAAGAAAAAAGTGATTTAAAAATAGTTTATACTGCACTTCATGGCACAGGCAATATTCCTGTTCGCAGAATGTTAGAGGGTATGGACGTTACAATTGTTAAAGAGCAGGAGTTGCCTGACGGCAATTTCTCAACTGTCCGTTCACCGAATCCTGAGGAAAAGGATGCGTTGACGCTTGCTATTGAAAAGGCTAAGGAAATCGGTGCTGACCTTGTTCTTGGTACGGATCCCGACTGCGACAGAGTAGGTATTGCAGTTAAAAACGGTGATGAGTATGTTCTCTTCACAGGTAATCAGACAGGTGCACTGCTTGTTAAATTTGTTCTTACAATGAAAAAAGCAATGCTTAATGAAAAATCAACGCTTGTTAAAACAATCGTTACCTCTGAGCTTGGTGCAGATATCGGTAAAAAGTTCGGCTTGCAGATTGAAGAAACGCTTACAGGCTTTAAGTATATCGGCGACAAGATTAATAAATATGAGGAAAGCGGTGAGCAGGAGTTTGTTATCGGCTATGAGGAAAGCTATGGCTATCTTGTAGGCACGCACGCAAGAGATAAGGATGCGGTTGTGTCATCAATGCTTATCTGTCAGATGGCAGCATGGTATAAAAATCAGGGCAAAACTCTTGTTGACGGACTTAATGAAATCTATAATGAATATGGTTATTATCTTGACTATCTTGACAGCTTTGTATTAAAGGGCAAGGATGGTGCTGAAAAAATTCAGTCACTTATGACCTATTTCCGAAATAAGGGTAAGGCACTCTTTGATGGTATTGAAGAAATAATAGATTTTTCAGAGGGTATCCGTGATCTGCCTAAGGAAAATGTGCTTAAATATGTCTGGAATGACGGCTCCTGGATGGCAGTAAGACCATCAGGCACAGAGCCTAAAATCAAGGTTTATTATTCAATTGTTGACCCTGTTAAGGATAATGCAAAGGTAAGACTTGAAAATATCAGAGAAACAATTAAGGGAATAATTAATGGCTAATATCGTTTTGGATGCTGCCGTAATCGGCAATGTAAAACTGAAAAACAGAATCATCCGTTCAGCTACACATGATGGCTTGGCTGATGAAAAGGGTGCTCCTACCCCAAAGCTTATCAGTAAATATGTCAACTTGGCTAAAAATGATGTTGGCTGTATTATTACAGGCTATGCGGCTGTCAGCGCAAATGGTATGTCACCTTATCCGAGGATGCTCAGGGCTGACAGTGATGAGCTGATTGCTGATTATAGAAAGCTGACCGATGCTGTTCACGAGTACGGCACGCCGATTATTTTTCAGCTTGCCCACTGCGGACGGCAGACCTCATCAAAAGCAATCGGTATGCAGAAGGTTGCGCCTACCGCAAAGCGTCATTTGTTCTATCCGGATAAAGCGAAAAAGCTGAATGAAAAAGAGATTTATGATATTATTTATGATTTTGTAAATGCTGCCAAAAGAGCAGAAAAAGCCGGCTTTGACGGTGTTCAGCTTCACTGTGGGCACGGCTATCTGCTGCATGATTTCTTATCACCATATGGTAATAAGAGAACTGATAAATGGGGCGGTATTATTGAAAACAGGTGCAGAATCGTCTGTGAAATTATAAGAAAGATTAAAGCAGGAACCGACCTTCCTGTATGGATTAAGTTTTCTGCAACCGATAACCGCAGGGGCGGTATGAATATTGAGGAAAGTGTTAAGGCGGCAAAGCTTTTTGAAGAAAGCGGCTGTGACTGTATCGAGGTTTCCTGCGGTACAGTTGAGGATGGTATGAACACAATGCGAAGCCGTCTTATGCCTATGGAAGCCGTATTCAAATACAGAGAGCCCTGTGCTTCTTTTCCTGAGGGATTCAGTAAACTTGCTCTTGCAGGTGCTAACCTTGTTAATCCGCTCATCAAGCAGCCTGTACCGCTTGAAAATTTCAATGTTGACAGCGCTGAAAAAATAAAATCAGCAGTGGCAATACCTGTAATTGTTGTAGGCGGAATACATAAGCTAAGTGATATGGAAGCGATTATCACGAACGGCAAGGCTGATTTTGTTTCAATGTGCAGACCGTTTATCTGTGAGCCGAATTTGGTCAGAAAATTCAAGGACGGCACGCAGACAGAGGCTAAGTGTGTTATGTGTAATTATTGCGGTCTGGTAATTGAAAAGGAAAATACCAAATGCCTTATGGGCAGAATTAAAGATTAATATAACGGAGAATGAGTATGAATAGAGTTCAGACTTATGTAGAAAATGTTTTACAGCCAAAGCTTCAGGGTGACGGCGGCTGGGTTGAATTTGTTTCGCTTGAGGGCAGCGAGCTTACCCTCATTTTCAGGGGTGAGTGCTCAAAGTGCTTAATTCTTGACAGATGTGTTGCCTGGATTGAGGAGCAAATCAAGAAGGATTTAAATAAAACTGTGAAGGTTACTGCAATCCGCAAAAAGCCTTATTTTCAGGATATGTAAGGAGTGTGAGCTATGGCACATATTAAGGTTATCAGACGCTCAATGCGTCCCGAGGAGTGGACCGATTTAAGATTTGGCTGGCTCAAAAGATATATTTATGATAATAAGTGGGAGATTAAAAATCTTCTGATTCGTGATGCACGTCAGGTCAGTGAAATGGAGTTTGATTACTACAGTGACGATTACCGTCCGCTTAATAAGGGCGATATGTATTTTACTCCCGACGGCACAGCTTTTATTAAGGCGGATGTTGATATTCCTGCTGAGCTGCAGGGCAAAGAGCTGTGGTTTTCTTTAAAAACCGCTGCAGAAATCTGTGTTAAGGTCAATGGCAAATATGTCGGCGGTGTTGACCCGAATAGAGAGCGTATGCTCCTTTCACCCTATGTCAACGATAAGGAAACAGTTCATTTTGATATGATGGGCTATAACCGTTCAAAGCCTGACGACGAGCGTAATCCTGAAAGTCTTTCGGTTCGTGGCTGCCGTCAGATTTTTGAGGGTGCTTACATCTGCACCGTGAATCATGCAGTGCAGGATTTGGTTTGGGATTTTGAGCTTTTGCTTGATGTTGCAAAAAGCGATTTGTTTAATGAGGATTACCGCAATTTCCTAAATAAAGAGCTTAACAATGCAATGAACTTCATCGATTTTGACAGTGACGAGTTAACAGGTGTTGGGGAATGTCAGCAGTATCTGAATGACGTGGTCTTTGCTAATGATAACTATAAGGGCAATGGCGATGTGGCTCTTATTGCACATTCACATCTTGATATTGCTTACTATTGGCGCAGAATACATGCTGTTCAAAAGAATTTAAGAACAGTGCTTATTCAGCTCAGATTGATGGATAAATATCCTGATTTCAAATACACACACACACAGCCTTATGTTTACGAAACACTTGAAAAGTATTATCCTGAGGTGTTCGAGGAGCTGAAGGAAAAGGTTGCAAACGGTCAGTTTGAGCCTGTCGGGGCAATGTATGTTGAGCCTGACTGTAATGTACCGAGTGCTGAGAGTCTTATCCGTCAGTGCCTTTACGGTCAGCAGACCTATAAGCGTATGTTCGGTAAAACCGTTAACAATGCGTGGCTGCCCGATGTTTTCGGAAATAGCTGGATTTTACCGCAGATTTTGAAAAAAAGCGGTGTTGAATATTTTGTTTCAAATAAAATGTCCACATGGAATGATACCAACAGATTTCCGCACAATAACTTTATCTGGCGCGGTATTGATGGTTCAGATGTTTTAGCCTGTGTTCCTCCTACTCACTTTATTACATGGAATATGCCTTCACAGATTCAGGAAAATTGGGAGGCTTATATTGACAAGGACAGCGGCGGACAGACGATGAATATGTTCGGCTATGGTGACGGCGGTTCAGGCTGTACGGAAGAAATGATTGAGCTTATGC
>VSOH01000153.1 GCA_009774735.1 Clostridiales bacterium | reverse complement strand
ATATGAGGCTGATAATAATATTATCAGTTATGTTGTTCAGCAGGTTAATACCAATGTGTTTAAAAATATTGATGATTTAATGGGAAATGTATTTGCTGTTACATCGTTTTTGCGTGATAAAATCAAAGCGAATGGCGGCAATCCCGACAGGGAAACATTGAATTTTTTGAAAACAACAGATGGTGACTTATATTACAGGGCAGAGAATGGCAGTTGTTACAGGGCCTACAAGTTTGTTGATAACAGCAAGTGCTGTGACAGTGTTTCTTCAGCAGAAATATTCAAAAAAAGCGGTCTTGCTTTTGGCAGATTTCAAAAATATTTGAGTGATTTCCCTGCAACTACGCTCAAAGAAACAATCCCTGATTTTCATAATACAATATGGAGATTTGAGAATGAGTTTTTGCCCGCAGTCAAAGCCGATAAATCAGGCAGAGCAGAAAAGTGTCAGAACGAGATTGAATTTGTTATGAACAGAAAAAATGACTGCTGCCGTCTTACCGATTTGATTGCTAAGGGTGAAATTCCGATTCGTGTAACCCATAATGATACAAAGCTCAATAATGTTTTGTTTGACAATGACAGTGACGAGGCTATCTGTGTTATTGACCTTGATACAGTAATGCCCGGTCTTGCACTGTATGATTTCGGTGACTCTATCCGCTTTGGTGCAAATACCTGTGCCGAGGATGAAAAGGATACATCTAAGGTTGCAATCAATCTTGATTATTTTAAAGCTTATGCTCAGGGCTTTTTAAATGAAGCAGGCGAAAGCTTTAACCAGGCAGAAAAAGACAATCTTGCTTTTTCTGCAAAGCTTATGACTCTTGAATGCGGAATGAGATTTTTAACAGACTATCTTAATGGAGATACATATTTCAGAACTGCCTATCCGGAGCATAACCTTGTTCGTGCAAAGGATCAGCTTGCTCTTGTTGCCGATATGGAAAAGCATATGGACGAAATGGAAAACATAATTAAAGCATTGTAAGCAAAAACACACCTTGGTAAACTCCAAGGTGTGTTGCTTTTTTGTTATTCAGTTCTTTTTCTTTTGAAATAGAGTATGGATATCATTGCTGTAAGTGCGACTGTAAATGATACAAAGCCTGCAATTAAAATATCGCTGCTGCCTGTCGGCGGAGATTTTTTCTCAGCCTTTTCGGTAGTAGATATATTGCCGCTGTCAAGCAGTCCTGCGGTTGAACCGCTTTTTGTTACGTTAACTATTTTCTGCTGCTTGTCTGTACCTATAAACTGACCTACACCTGTTTCCTTCTGAATACTGCCTATATCAAGTGAGGTGTTGGTTGTAATCAGTGCTGCAAGGAATTGACAAGCCTCGCTGTTATACCAGAAATCCATATGCTGGATACCCTTAACAAACCATGTGCTGTCAGGCAGTGCACAGGTGGATGCATCAATAATTTTATCGTCAGAAATATATTTTCCTGTTTTGTTTAGTGTTTCGCCATAGTCAGCAACTGTTGCACCGACTGATGCATATTTTGTTTCAATCAGAACATCTGCCTGTGCCTTGTGCAGTGAAGTCATCGGAACGGTAGGAATGCCGTAATTTGCAACAACAGCGACATCAACACCCTTTGACTTGAGTGTTTTTAGGTTGCTTTCAAGTCTGCCCTGTACCTGATGATATTTCTGCAGCTTACTGTAAAGCGCACCACTCTTGTCAAGGAATCCGATTGAACTCATCTCATAGACGGCCCTATCGAAATATTCGTAAGGAACAAATTCCCAGTAAATCGGAATACATCCGAAAATAGGGTAGAGTACATCGTTATAAAGTCTGTTAAAAAGTTCAGGCGTATTTTTTATTTCGTTGAGCAGATTGCAGAGGTTACCGACTGCATCATCAAGTGTTGTTGACAGGAAAGCAAGCTGTTTTAAATCAAAGCTTGGATTATTAAGCTCATGCAGCAGATTCCAGAAATAGTTGAGCAAGACATCCTTGTCAATATAAACATCCTTTGCAAAGAGATTGCAGATAGAAACGCCGTTAAATGCACCGTTAATAAAAACAGTTTTTGCAATATCGTTTTTATTCATATACCGGTCAATATAGGCAGACGCAACAACGGTGCCTTCCGAACAGCTTACAATAGTTACCTTGCTTTTTCCTGTATCTTCCTTGATTTTATCAATAAGACTGTTTAATATTTCTGCGTTTTCACAGCCATCAAGACGCCAGTCATATCTGAACAGATAAACATTTTCAGGATCGATTATATCGCAGACCTGCTTCGCAATACCCGGTTCGGCAGAGCCTCTGCCGTCAATATAGTCTTTATGGTTTGCAAGGCTGTCAGTCCAGTAATCCTTTATTCCTACATTATAGGCAGGATTGCCGTTCTTGTCACAGGCAATGTCGGCAAAATCATTCATAACATCCGCTATTTCATCAATCAAAGCAGATGCGTCAATTGTTTCACCTGTGACACTTGCCATAACTTTTTTCAGTAGGCTGTTGTAGGTGCTGAGAATAGATGAAATGTCAAATGCGGCTGTAGTGGTTTCATTTTCTGTTCCGATATCTTTATAAAGCTGTGTTCCGCCAATGCCATGTATTATGACTACCGGTGTAACATCATCCTTTGCAAATGCGGCACTTGTACTTGATAAAATCATAACAAGTGTGAGGGTGAAACAGACTATCGCCTTAAATGATTGTCTCATTGATAATACTCCTTGTAATTTATTTTTATAACATCAGTATAAATGCTCTTAAAAGAAAAGTCAAACGAAATTAAGCAAAAAGCACAAAAAGTCAAACATATTTATGAATTTTATGTTATAATTGACCGAAGGGGGGGTGGTACTCTTGAACTGGATTACAAGTACAGAGCAGGCAATCGAATATATTGAAACCCATATTACTGACAAGCTTGATTATGATGACATAGCTTCTGCGGCATTTTGTTCAAGCTATCATTTTCAGCGAATGTTTTCGGTTTTTGCAGGCTGTACCCTTGGTGAATATATCAGGGCACGAAAAATGACCCTTGCAGCTGCTGAATTGAAAAATCCTCAGGCAAGAATAATTGATGTTGCGATTAAGTACGGTTATGAAAGTCAGGAGGGTTTTGCAAGGGCGTTTACAAAATTTCACGGTATAACTCCATCTGCGGCAAAAAAGAAAGGAGCCAAGCTGAAGTCCTATTCACGACTGACAGTGTATGAATTAGATGAGGGCGGAAATATGCTTGAATATTCAATTGAAGAGCTGCCTAAATCCACATATGCTGTTTTTAAAACCGACTCAGGTCAGAATTCGGCAGCAGCATGCAGGAAAATATGCAAACAGATTTATTGTGAATGGCTGCCAAGCACAAACTATCGTCTTAAATCAGTTTCCGATTTGATTGTTAATTATTCCTTTAATGATGAGGATGAAAAAAGATTTATTGAAATATATATTCCTGTTGAGGTTATAAAATAAAGCACCGCTGTCAATAATAAGAACAGCGGTGCTTTAGCATTATCATTTGTTTTTGGTACATAAAAATTTAAGGAATGATAATGTGCAATTTAATAAGGTTGAAATCTGCGGAATTAATACAAATGATTTGAAGGTGCTTAAGGAAAGTGAAAAAATTGAGCTGCTGAGAAAGGCACACAGCGGTGATAAGCAGGCTCGTGATGAGCTGATTAAGGGTAATTTAAGGCTTGTTCTTTCTGTTATTCAGAGGTTTTCCAACAGGGGAGAGAATATGGATGATCTCTTTCAGGTGGGTGTAATCGGCTTGATAAAAGCAATTGACAATTTTAATCTTGATTTGGATGTTCGATTCAGTACCTATGCCGTGCCTATGTGTATTGGTGAAATCAGACGCTATCTGCGTGATGACAATGCGGTACGTGTTTCAAGGTCAATGCGTGATACAGCCTATAAAGCAATGCAGGTGAAGGAGCGCCTGATTAATGAAAATCAGAAAGAGCCTACGGTTGAAGAAATTGCAAAAGAGCTTGGTATGAAAAAGTCCGACGTGGTTCTTGCGCTTGAAGCAATTGTTGACCCCGTTTCCCTCTATGAGCCGGTATATAATGACGGCGGCGATACAATTTATGTAATGGACCAGGTTGGTGACAGTAATTCGGATACCGACTGGATAGATGAAATTATGATTAAGGATGAAATCAAGCGCCTTGATGACAGAGAACGCAATATAATGTATCTCCGCTTTATGCAGGGCAAAACCCAGATGGAGGTTGCCAAAGAGGTTGGTATATCCCAGGCTCAGGTCAGCAGACTTGAAAAGAATGCTTTAAAAAGAATAAAAGGTAATTAACAGAATAAACCGTCAACACAAGCTATGTGTTGACGGTTTATTTGTTTAATAATGTATTATCAGTTCTGCCCACGATATAATCAAGAGATACATCATAGTAATCAGCAATTTTTATTAATTGTTCAATTGGTACATTAATTCTACCATTTTCGTAATCACTATATGTACTTTGGTCTATAGCAAGATATGCTGCAAGGTCTTTTTGCTTTAAATCTTTATCTTCTCTCAAATCTCTTATTC
>VSOH01000152.1 GCA_009774735.1 Clostridiales bacterium | reverse complement strand
ATTAAACCCTCCTGATGTCTATTTTACATCAAGAGGGTTCTTTTTTCTATTGTCCATTTTTTACGGACTTGTTCAATTAAGTTAATGGGTGTTTTGTTTATACAAGCTTATATTCAACAGCGTTTTCACTGCACCATTGGATAAATTTATCTTCAACAAACTTTTTCTCAAATTCAATAAAGCCTGCTGAAACATCCTCATAAGCATTAAAATATTTCCAGAATACTTCAACACAGTCCTCTGAAGACAAACCGTCAAGCTTATCAGAAAGCTTTGGATTATCAAGAGATTTCATATAGGCTCTGATAACCTCTTCATTACTGATTGTCAAAAACGGAATAAAACCGTGTTTAATCAATTCTGCATGATCTTCACTTGGTAAATCACTGTATTTATGTACTGTATAATCAGTACGGGAGAACCAATATTCGGTTGCAGAGCCCCATAAAAGATGCAAGTTCTCCTCTGATAAAATCAATTGCATATCAAGCCTCAACTACTTATTAATGGATTTCATCAAGCCGCCGTCTTTGATGATATTTTGAATAAAGGGAGGAAAAGGCTGTGCCTGATAGGTTTTGCCTGTGGTATGATTGGTAATAAGACCACTGTCAAAATCAACCTCAACCTCATCTCCTGCTTTAATTTCCCTTGCAGCCTCGTCACATTCAAGAATGGCAAGACCTATATTAATAGCATTACGGTAAAAAATTCGTGCAAATGTTGATGCAATAACACAAGAAATACCGGAAGCTTTAATCGCAATAGGAGCATGCTCTCTTGATGAACCGCAGCCGAAATTAGCCTCAGCAACCATTATGTCGCCTTCTTTGACTTTGTTGACAAAATCTGCATCAATATCCTCCATACAGTGAGAAGCAAGCCAAGCCTCATCACTCTTATTAAGGTAACGAGCAGGAATGATAACATCTGTATCGACATTATCACCAAACTTATGAACTAAACCCTTTGCTTTCATAATTAAGCCTCCTTTCTTGGATCTGCAATATATCCCTTTACAGCAGATGCAGCAGCAACTGCCGGTGATGCAAGATAAATTTCACTCTTGGTATGACCCATACGGCCGACAAAATTTCTGTTAGAGGTAGAAACAGCTTTTTCGCCGCTTGCCAAAATACCCATATGACCGCCAAGACAAGGACCGCAGGTAGGCGTTGAAACGATTGCACCCGCTTCAACAAAAATTTCTGCAAGACCCTCTTTTACACAATTCAGATAAATGGTCTGTGTTGCAGGAATCACAATACAGCGAACGCCCTTTGCAACCTTCTTGCCCTTCAGGATTGATGCGGCAATACGCATATCCTCCATTCTGCCGTTTGTACAAGAACCGATAACCACCTGATCAATTTCAATTTTTTCAAGCTCATCAACAGCTTTTGTATTTTCGGGAAGATGAGGACAGGCAACAGTCGGACTGAGCTTGCTCAAATCAATCTCAACAATTGAATCATATTCAGCATCTTCATCAGCCTCGTAAACCTTATAAGGTCTTTGACCTCTGTCCTTAACATATTCGAGTGTAACCTCGTCAACAGGGAAAATACCATTTTTTGCACCGCACTCAATTGCCATATTTGAAATACAAAGGCGGTCATCCATTGAAAGTTCTTTAATACCATCACCTGTAAATTCAAGCGACTTATAAAGAGCACCGTCAACACCAATCATTCCGATAAGGTGAAGAATAACATCCTTACCTGAAATGCACTGTGCCTTTTTACCTGTGATAACAACCTTAATTGCAGAAGGCACCTTAAACCAAGCCTTGCCGGTAATCATTCCTGCTGCCATATCTGTTGAGCCAACACCTGTTGAAAATGCACCGAGTGCACCGTATGTACAAGTGTGTGAATCCGCACCGATAATGCAGTCACCTGCTGTAACAATGCCCTGCTCGGGAAGAAGTGCGTGCTCAATACCCATATTACCTACATCGTAATAGTGGAGAATGTCATTCTTCTTAGCAAATTCTCTTACCTGCTTACAATTTTCAGCAGACTGAATATCCTTGTTAGGTGTAAAGTGATCCATTACAAGAGATATTCTTGTTTTGTCAAATACATCAGTCTTGCCGAATTTATTCATTTCATTAATGGCAACCGGTGAGGTAACATCGTTACCTAAAACCATATCCAGCTTAGCTTCAATGAGCTGACCTGCAGCAACACTGTCAAGCCCTGCGTGATCTGCCAATATTTTTTGTGTCATAGTCATAGACATAATTTTCACCCTATTTCGTTAACTTATATATCATCTGTAAATGAGCCTTCACCACGTTCAAGAGATGTGATACCTGTACGTGCAAGCTCAACGATACCGAAATCACTTTCAATTTCTTCAACAAACATATCAATGGTAGCACCTGTGCCTGTGAACTCAAGCGTCATCGTGGTCATTGATACGTCAAGAACTCTTGCACCGTAACGCATATTGAGTGCAAGGAGAGCATTCTTCTTTTCAACACCTGCTGCTGAAACCTTAATTAACAGCAGCTCGCTTGAAACGGATTTATCATCGGTAAGCTCTGCTACCTTCTTGACAATCTCAAGTTTTAAAAGCTGAGCTTTAATCTGCCTGAAATTTTCAGGCTCGGTATAGGATTCAATAGTCATTCTTGAAAACGCAGGGTCCTCCGTTTCACTTACTGTAAGTGAGCTGATGTTATAGCCTCGTCTTGAAAAAAGACCTGCCACACGCTGAAGAACACCTGAAACATTGTCAACAAGAACAGACAAAACAAGCTTTTCCTCTGCCATAATTACATCTCCTCCTTAATATCATTTACAGAACCTCCCGGAGGTATCATCGGAAGAACATTTGAATCCGGTGAAATTCTGCATTCAATAAGTACAGGACCATCAACCTTAAGAGCCTCATCAATAACAGTATCAATTTCGTCATTTGTATGAATACGCATTCCCTTAACGCCAAAAGCCTCAGCAACCTTGACAAAATCAGTTGCTCGGTGAGGATCAGTATCAGAAAAACGGTTATTATAGAAAATTTTCTGCCACTGGCGAACCATACCAAGAACAGTATTATTCATAACAAACATAATAACAGGAATGTTGTATGATGCCATTGTTGCAAGCTCAGTCAGGTTCATATGGAAGCCGCCATCACCTACAAACATAATAACACGCTTATCAGGACAGCCAACTGCAGCACCCATAGCGGCACCCATCGAATAGCCCATAGTACCCAAACCGCCTGATGTTAAAAGTGTATGCGGCAGCTTGTATTTATAAAACTGAGCCGCCCAAAGCTGATGCTGACCAACATCGGTAACGACAATTGTATCATCAGGCGTTTTGTTATCAACAGCCTCAATAACTGCCTGCGGATTTACATAATCGCCAATCTGGAGCTGAACAAAAGGACGCTTAAAGCCCTCAATTTCATTTCTCCATTCACTGTGGTCAAGCTGCTCAAGCTCACGTGTAAGCATAGGAATAACATCTGCAAGGTTACCCCTTAAATGATAATTTGAAACAATATTTTTGTCCATCTCGGCAGAGTCAATATCAATATGTAAAATCTCTGCATTAGGAGCAAACTTAGCTCTGTTGCCGGCAACACGGTCGGAAAATCTTGCACCGCATACAATAAGTACGTCACAGTCATGAGCTGCCTTGTTGCACTCAAAATGACCATGCATACCGATAAGTCCCAAATGAAGCGGATGACCGTTCGGTACAGCACCAAGACCCATAAGTGATGATACAACGGGAGCATCAATCTTTTCAGCAAAGGTAATTAAATCCTCGCCAACCTCCGAAAGGATTGCACCGCCGCCAACATATATAAGCGGCTTCTTTGCCTGAGAAATAAGCTCAACTGCTCTTTTAAGACATTTTTCCTTTGGTGTTTTATGATTATTGACTGCAACCTTCGGCTGCGGCTCGTATTCGTACATTGCCGCGGTAATATCCTTCGGAATATCAACAAGAACAGGACCCTTACGTCCGCTCTGTGCAATTTCAAATGCACGGCGAATGGTATCAGCAAGTTCTGATACATCCTTAACCATAAAGTTATGCTTAGTAATCGGCATTGTAATGCCTGTGATATCAACCTCCTGGAAAGAATCTCTTCCAAGACCCTCAGTAGCATAGTTGCAGGTGATTGCCACAACCGGAATTGAATCCATATAAGCAGTAGCAATACCGGTTACAAGATTTGTAGAACCGGGACCTGATGTTGCAAAGCAGACACCCACCTTGCCTGTTGCACGGGCATAGCCGTCTGCAGCGTGTGAAGCACCCTGCTCATGAGCTGTAAGAATATGGTTGAAGGTGTCCCCATATTTATACAGCTCATCAAAAATATTCAGAATTGTACCGCCCGGGTAGCCAAATATTGTATCTACCCCTTGTTCCTTTAAAACCTCAAGAACAATCTGCGAGCCATTGAGTTTCATAATTTTCGCCTCTCTTTTCTGCAAAAAAGTGCTAAACCTTGACAAAATACAGCAAAGCTTTACACTGCCTAAAAAATTATTAGAAATATAATATATGATTTGCC
>VSOH01000151.1 GCA_009774735.1 Clostridiales bacterium | reverse complement strand
GTATATTTATAATTGTGTTTTGGGGAGAAAAGAAAATTTGGATTTTTATGAAGAAAAAATATTAAAAAATAAGCTTTGGAAGAAGATATTGTGTATCATTCTCTCTGTTATAATCGCTTTTGGTACATTAATCACATTAACGGTTGGCTCCTCACGGCTGCAGGATTTGCTGGGTATTCAGTCAATGCTTTCTGCTTATGCCGAGGAATTTGTTGATACTGAAGGTGCCATTGCGTTAAACAGCGATGAAATGCTTGAAAATCATAACATAATTGATTTTGAAAATAATGATGGCTCAAATACAGTTTATTTGTTTTCGGAGCCGATTACATATGTGGATGAAGACGGTGACATAAAAGCAAAGGATATATCTGTTGAAAAGCAAACAGATAAGGAATTGAAGTCACAGGGGTATGCATTTACCAATGGTCAGAATGACTACCGAATTAATTTCTCAGAGGCTTCTGATAAAGGTCTTTTAATTGAATATGAAAAAAGCAGTTACAGAATAATTCCACAGAGTGATTTTGCTGTAATCGGTACAGAAAATACATCCTATATTCTCGGAGAGCTTTTTGAAAATTTTGAATATAAAGATATTTACGGAAGCGGAACAAATTTGAAGTTTTATCCATAGCTTAATGGTGTTAAGGATGAAATTATTTTAAATCATAATCCCGGTATAAATGAATTTTCTTTTAAAATCATAACCGAAAACTGTTTTGCAGTTCTTAATGATAATGGAACAGTTTCTTTAATCAGCAATGAGGATAAGAAAGAGATACAGACATTTTCTGCTCCCTTTGCTTTTGACAGTGACTATATAGATGGTTATGATGATGAGCATCGTAAAGATTGTGCTTATAAGCTTGAAAATGCTGATGACAACAGCTATATTCTGACTGTTGTTGTTCCTGAGGAATGGCTTAGCAGCAACACCACGGCGTATCCTGTCACGATTGACCCAACAACAAGCAGTTTGAGCAACAGTGCTGATGCGGGTGTAAGCTCTGTTCATTTTCTTACAAACTATGGAAACAGCTCAACAGGTGGATTCGGTAAGTCAGCAATGTATGGATATGGGCGTGTGTATGAAAAATTTGAACTTCCGTCAGCTATCAAGCCCGGTGCAAAAATCAGTTATGCCTATCATTGGGTAAGGGAAACAACACAAGCAACCGATTCAACATATGTTCGTCCGTTTATGGTTAAAGGTGATTGGAAGGAAACAGGCATCAACTGGAATAATATGCCGAAATATGATGATACAGTTAATACAAACTGGAAAAATATAAATGGTAATTCGGCTGATAAAGCGAACAGTCCTCATTGGTATAATTATAATTTAGTAAACTGTGTAAAAAAATGGGTGAACGGAACTTCTAACAATGGTGTTGTTTTTGTCAGCGGTGAAGAGGTAGATGCCGACCAGGAATATAAATGGCGTGCGTTCGCCTCAAGAACGCATGAAACATCGGCAATGCGTCCTTATACGGTAATTAATTATACCAACGATACAACTGCTCCTACAGTTAAAGTAAATGTTGATAAAACCGAATTTACAAAAGATAGTGTAAAAATATATCTTACCGATGGTTCGGATACAGGCGGTGCAGGTATTCATAAAGAACCTTTTTCGTTCTCAACCGAAAAGGGAAAATACTATTGGGGCACTGCTGAATCAAAGAGTTATTCTGAAAATTGCACAGTTTATGTTTCTATACGTGATAAGGCAGATAACATAAAAACCTATACAGTCAATATTTCGAATATTGATAATGAAGGTCCTGAAATCTCTAATGTTTCATTAAGCTCTGATGGTTGGACAAATCAGAATATTGATTTAACAGTATTCTCTGCCGATGCCGTATCAGGTGTCAAGGATTACAGCTTTTCTACTGAAAGCGGAATCTATGCATGGCAGACATCTAATAAAAAATCTTTTTCCGAAAATACGACAGTTTATGTTGCCTCAAGAGATAATCTTGATAATGTGTCAGAGGAAACTGTTGTAAAAATTGATAAAATAGATAAAGATATTCCATCAGCGCCTGCTGTTACAGGAGATAATAACGGTTGGGTAAGTGCAAATACTGTATTAACTGCAAATTCAACCGATAAAGGCTCCGGTATATCACAGTATAGTTTTTCAAGCGCGTTGAATGAATTCAACTGGCAGAATGAAAATACTTTTTCAATTACAAAGGATGCAACAAAGCTTTTTGTGTATTCAAAGGATAAAGCAGGTAATATTTCTGAACCACAGGTAGTTGAATATCGGTTTGATGAATCTTTGCCGTCAGGTTTTGTTTCTGCGGAGAATCCTTCTGATTGGGTAAGGTATGTAAATATTACTGCCGACGGAAACGATGAAGTATCAGGACTGCACGAAGCACCTTATAGCTTCAGCAGAAGTGAGGGAACATATTCCTGGCAAAAAGATAATGTCTATAAAGCCGATGCAAGCGGTACATATTATGTATATGTAAGAGACAGTGCAGGTAATATCACTTTGCTTGATACAGTGACTATTGATAAAATTGATTCAACAGCACCTACTATAGATAATATAGATATTAAGGATGATAATGATAGAACGATTATTACTGTTACTGCCAAGGACAGCCAGTCCGGTGTGGCAGAATACAGTATTGATAACGGGAAAACATGGCAGCAAAGCAATGTTTTTGAAATTGAAAAGGACGCATTAAACTATATTGCTGTTAAGGTTAAGGACACTGTGGGTAACATCAGTTATGCAAAATATAAGGCGTTTCATTTACCTGATTATTATATTCAGAACGGCTGCATCTGTCTTTATAACCCAAGACCCGAAACAGGCGATACAATCTATTATCGTTTTCCGGGTGCAAGAGCATGGAGCAAATATGTTGACCCGATTAAGCTTGATGGGGCCGACACAATTTATCTTTCTTATTATAATAATATAATTGCATTAATACCGCCTAAGGCAAATGAGGTTAAGCTTGATTATGAACCGCAAAGCGATGCTGATAAATTCGGTTACACTGAATCAGCAACAGATTTGATGCTTAAATACAAAGCACTGACCTTTGATATTTCAAGAAGCTTTGATAACGGCGAATGGCACTATTCATATAACAGCTCTGCCGAGTTTGTTAACAGCAGCTTAATTAAAGCTGTTTTGCCTGATTTCAGTGAGGCATATTTTGTTAAAGAAAATAAATACAGCTATACAGAACAACTCAGCAATGCTAAGCTGATGATGATTTATGATGAAGCGGATGAACATATTATCGGCTGTTCAATAAAAACAGACAGCCGCTCTTATGGCTATAAATATAATGGGGAAAAGTTTATTTTGTCCTCTGTTTCTGATTTTTACGGCAACAGTTTTGATTTCACACGTCAGAATAACAGAATAGCAATAGTTGACAATTCAGGCAGGGAATGTATAATTGAATGTGATAATAATACAACAACTCTTGCTGATTTCAATGGCGGAATTATCACATATAATTATGCTGATGACAATCTCGTATCTGTAACAGACCAAACAGGCGTTGTAATTGACAGCTATACCTATTCAGATGGAAAAATTACGAAAAGCGGTATGATGTCAGTCGAATATGACAGCAGTGGCAGAGTTGTAAAATACCACTATGATAACGGCGCATACACTGCATTTGAATACGGGGAAAATTCCGTAACAACCACAAATTCAAAGGAAGAGGTCAGCTCCTATACCTATGACAGCAAGGACAGGATAATATCAGAAACCGACAATCTTGGCGATGAAACTGTTTATACATATGATGATAATGAAAGAACAGTCAAAATCAGCAGGGACGGAGAGGTGCTAAAGACCTATAAATATAATGCTGACGGCACTCTGTTCAGTGAGCAGCCTAAGGATAAGGATGCAACTGTCTATTATTACGACAGCTATAAGCGTGTAATAACAGAAATCACACCTGACGATTATATTCATTATGTTTATGATGATTTCGGCAATCTGACGATGACCGCAAGGGTTAAGGATTATTACATAGAAAACAAGTACTATTATTTTATCAAAATACAAAATAATCTTGATTACTATAATATAACCCGATATACCTATGAAAACGGTCTGCTTGTCAAATCATATGATGAAGAGAATGACGTAACTGTTCTTTATGAGTATGACGATTACGGTAACACGGTTTTACAGACAACCTTAACCGTCAAGGATGATGCAACCCAAATCGTTAAAACCGAGAGCAGGTATGACATCCTCGGCAGGCTTGTATGGTCAAAGTCAAACGACAGTGAAACAGAATATACCTATGACGCAGCAGGCAGATTGCTTTTAACCAAAACAGATGATAATTATTATCAACGAACGGTTTATGACAATAATGGCAGAATTGTGCAGGAAATTGATAATGATAAATATGACCCGTTGCTTGATAACCTGCCTTATGCATACAGTGACACAACAGCAGGCAAAACCTACGTGTATAATCAGTACGGTGATTTAATCAAGGAAACAAACAGCTTTGGCATTTCAACTGATTATGAGTATTCAGATACAGG
>VSOH01000150.1 GCA_009774735.1 Clostridiales bacterium | reverse complement strand
TCACCCTTTGGTGTAACCTTACCAACAAGAATATCACCTGAATGTACCTCAGCACCGACACGGATAATACCGTCTGCATCAAGGTCCTTAAGTGCATCCTCGCCGACATTAGGAATATCTCTTGTGATTTCCTCAGGTCCGAGCTTTGTATCACGTGATTCAACCTCATGCTCCTCAATATGAATTGAGGTATAAACATCATCACGAACAATTTTTTCGTTAATAAGAACAGCATCCTCGTAGTTATAACCTTCCCAGGTCATAAATCCGATAAGTGCATTCTTACCCAGTGAAATCTCACCATTACAGGTTGCGGGACCGTCAGCAATAACCTGTCCGTCCTCAATCTCCTGATGAAGAGAAACAATCGGACGCTGGTTAATGCAGGTGCCCTGGTTAGAGCCTGAGAATTTAACAAGCTCGTACTTGTCAACCTCTTTGTTCTTAGTTGTAATTTCAATAGTGCCTGCATCAACTGCAGTTACTGTACCACCGCGTTTAGCTGCAACAACTACACCTGAGTCATAGGCTGCCTTGTATTCCATACCGGTACCTACAACAGGCGCAACAGTCTTTAAAAGCGGAACTGCCTGACGCTGCATGTTCGCACCCATAAGAGCACGGTTAGCATCATCGTTTTCAAGGAAAGGAATCATTGCGGTAGCAACTGACACAACCATCTTAGGTGAAACGTCCATATAGTCAACCTTGTCTGGTGTCATTGTCATAAACTCATCACGGAAACGGCATGTAACTCTTTGATTTGCAAATCTGCCCTCTTCATCAAGCGGCTCATTTGCCTGAGCAACAACAAAATTATCCTCCATATCGGCTGTCATATAAACAACCTCGTCGGTAACAACACCTGTTTCCTTGTCAACCTTTCTGTAAGGAGCCTCAATGAAACCGTATTCGTTAAGACGGCTGTAGCAAGCAAGATATGAAATAAGACCGATGTTAGGACCTTCAGGTGTTTCGATAGGACACATTCTGCCGTAGTGGGTATAGTGTACGTCACGTACCTCGAAACCTGCACGGTCACGTGAAAGACCGCCGGGACCGAGGGCTGAAAGTCTTCTCTTATGAGTTAACTCAGCAAGCGGGTTGTTCTGATCCATAAACTGAGAAAGAGGTGATGAACCAAAGAACTCTTTAATAGCAGCAACAACAGGTCTGATGTTAATCAATGCCTGAGGAGTTATTGCCTCATCGTCATCCTGTGCCTGAAGTGTCATACGCTCACGAATAACTCTTTCCATTCTTGTGAAACCGATTCTGAACTGATTCTGAAGGAGCTCTCCGACTGCACGGATTCTTCTGTTACCGAGGTGGTCGATATCATCTGTTGTACCTACACCGTTAGCAAGGTTCAGCAAATAGGATACAGTTGCAAAAATATCATCAATCGTAATATGCTTTGGAATAAGGTCATCACAGCGAAGCTCGATTTCCTCCATAAGTGCCTTTTCATCGTCACCGCACTTTTCAAGAATTTCAGCCAGAACTCTGTAAGAAACCTTTTCATTGATACCGAAAGGCTTGCAGTCAAAATTAACATAGGCATTAATATCAACCATACCGTTAGAAGCAATTTTGATTTCTTTACCGTCAACATCGACATATGCAAACATAACACCTGCATTCTCGATTTCAAGTGCCTTTGCCTCATCAATCTTTTCACCTGCATCTGCAAGGAATTCACCCTGCGGCGAAATAACAGGCTGAATAAGTGTCTGACCTGCAAGTCTGTCACTTATAGCAAGCTTTTTGTTATATTTATATCTTCCTACTCGTGAAAGATCATAACGGCGTGCATCAAAGAACAGACCGTCTAAATGTGACTGTGCAGTTTCAAGTGTCGGCGGCTCACCTGGACGAAGCTTCTTATAAACCTCAAGCAAAGCCTCCTCCTGATTTTTTGTCGTATCCTTTTCGATAGTAGCAGTGATTCTTTCATCCTCACCAAAGAAATCAAGAATTTCGCTGTCTGTACCAAGACCTAACGCTCTGAGGAAGGTGGTAATATAAATTTTTCTGTTTTTATCAATACGAACATAGAAAAGGTCATTGGCATCTGTTTCATATTCAAGCCATGCACCACGGTTAGGAATTACTGTATTGGTGAATAATTCTTTACCTGTCTTGTCGTGGTCCATATTGTAGTAAACACCCGGTGAACGCACAAGCTGAGAAACAATACATCTTTCAGCACCGTTGATAACAAATGTACCTGCATCTGTCATCCATGGGAAATCACCCATAAATACAGTGTTTTCCTTAACCTCACCTGTTTCCTTGTTAACAAGTCTTGCTCTCACCTTTAAAGGCTTTGCATAGGTAACGTCACGAGCCTTACACTGAGCAATTGAGTATTTAGGCTCGTCATCCATTGAGTAATCAATGAAATCAAGCACGAGATTGCCTGAGTAATCGGTAATTGAACCGATATCCTTAAACACCTCTTTCAGACCTTCGTCAAGGAACCACTGGTATGAGCTTTTCTGAACCTCAATAAGGTTAGGCATTTTCATAACCTCATTGATTTTGGCAAAGTTCTTTCTGGTAGTAGTACCAAGCTTTGTGTCCTTCACATTTACCATTTGAGTCACTCCAATCTTTGTAATATCCAACAGATAAATCATGCTTTTTGACGGGAACACGGTTGTATTCTGTTTCAAAATGCATTTGGCGGAAAAGCCAAACACGCACATTTTTCCATTTTATTGCCCTATAATATATAACAACTTATAAGATAAGTCAAGAAAAAATTTTAATAATTTACAGGATTGTCAAAAACTTTTTTAACTACGCCTCCAAGTGTTTTGTGCATTGGTGTGTTTTTTCGTATTCTCAACACACTTTTTCAATGTATGTTACATGTTACGTAAAATTAAATGTTTGGTAAATTTATGTTATATTACATTGATTTAGCAGAGCGCATTTGTTATAATAGCCCTTGGTGAATTATAATGAAAAGAATTAAAAAGATTTTATCTATAGCATTATGTGCAGTTATAACAGCATCACTTTTCAGTGGATGCAGTTCAAAAAATGAAAGCATTGACTTTATATATCCCTTCAATGGTAATGTCAACAGCTTTGACCCGCAGGTTGCAGCTACGGCTGACGAATTTCTTATTGCGGAAAATTGCTTTGAGGGGCTTGTAAGAATCAGGGACGACGGCACTGTCCGGGATGGCGTTGCCGAAAGCTGGGAAATCAGCAATGACGGACTGACCTATACCTTTAAGCTGAAAAAAGGTATTAAGTGGCGAATCAGTGAAAAAAGCGCTGTGACCGAGCTTATGGGAGAAAATTTCAACCCTGACATTACAGCAGATGACTTTGTGTTTGCTCTGCAGAGGGCTGCTGATCCATCAACCGAATGTCCCCTGTTCACAAGCATTGCAAGCATTGAAAACGCAGGTGAAATTCATTCAGGCAAAATGGCTGCTGATAAGCTTGGTGTTACAGCAAATGATGATTACACACTTGTTATAAAGCTGAAAAGTGCCGATGAAGGATTTCTGAATGCAATGTCCACAGCAGTTGCAATGCCCTGTAACCGTGAATATTTCAATGCTACGAAAGGCAGATACGGTCTTGGTCTTTCTTATTCAATGTTTAACGGTCAGTTTTATGTAAGTTCAATTCTTGAGTCATCTTACATATTAAGAAATAACAAGCTCTACACAGGAAGCCATCCGTCCTCTGTCAGTGATGTTACGCTCAACATCATCAACGAGGAAAGTGACGTTGCACAAAAATTAAAAAGCGGTTATTATGACTGTGCTTATATTACAGGCAAGGAATACGAAAGCATTGACGACAGCAAAATCACTGTAACGCCCTACTCCAATAAGCTATGGGCAATGGTGCTTAATAAAAACAGACAGATTTTCAGCAATACCGATTTACGCAAAGCCGTATGTCTGAGCATTTCCAATCCTGAAACGCAGCAGCACAGCTATCTCACTAAAGCAGGAGGTCTTACTCCGCCAAGCTGTTCAATTGAAGGCAAGCCCGCAAACGAGGCTATCGGCAATTCTTCATACAGTCAGGACACTGAAAAAGCCGTTGAGCTTTGGAGAAAGGGTCTTGAGGAGGAAAAGTATACATCTGCAAACCTCACTGTAATTGCGACTGAGGATATGGAGGCAACTGCCAAACAGCTTGTGCAGGGAATTCAGGGCAGTATAGGTAAAATTTCAAGCTATGGTAAAGAGGGTAAAATATCATTCTCTCTTAAGATTGACGTACTCAGTCAAAAGGATTTTGATACTGCTTTTTCAAATGGTGAATATGATCTGGCATTGTATTGCTTTGAGTCAGATAGCCAGAGTGCTGTCACCTTCCTCGGTGACATTATAAAAGGCAATTATTTGGGTGAAATTGACGGAATCGACAGTCTTATGAATGAGGCACAGAATGCTGCCGCTAATGATTCAGCAGCAAAATGCAAGACTGTTGAAGAAAAAATCATAAGTGATTATTCCCTGCTGCCTATATATTATGAGGCATCATACTATGCACAGGCAAAGGGGGTCAGCGGTGTTGATTTCCACCCCGGAAGCGGAAGGGTAAGTTTTATTAATGCAACAAGAGAAGATTAAAACAGCTATCTGCTGGGTATTGGTATTTATATGCATGGGAG
>VSOH01000015.1 GCA_009774735.1 Clostridiales bacterium | reverse complement strand
TGGTGTTGAATTCTTGGTGGATACTGCTTATCCTACTGGTTACCGCAACGGTATTGTTTATGAGGATTATCCGTGGCTTGTGTATAGAGTTAGCCTGAATTCCTTTGCTTATATTGTTACTGTAGATATAAACGCACAGACGGGCAAGCCAACCTTTGTTTCAGCAAGCTTTAAAGATTAATGTTATCAATAACCTAAATGCATAGCGATATGTGTTTGGGTTATTTTTTTGAATTTATACCCAAAAATATGGCATAATATTTTCGGGTGATTTTATGTTTAATGATAATAAAAAGGTTGTAATTGTCGGTGTCGGTATGGTTGGAATGAGCTACGCTTATGCCTTGCTTAATCAGAATATATGTGATGAGCTTGTATTAATTGATATTAATAAGGAGCGTGCGCATGGTGAGGCTATGGATTTGGCACATGGTTTACCGTTTGCACCAAGCTCAATGAAGATTTACGATGGTGAATACTGCGACTGCGGTGATGCTGATTTGGTTGTGATTTGTGCCGGTGCACCGCAGGAGGAAGGGGAGAGCAGACGGGATCTTCTTCAGAAGAATTATAAGGTTTTCAAATCAATTGTTGACCCGATTGTTGCCAGCGGATTTAACGGCGTGTTTCTTGTTGCATCAAATCCTGTTGATATTCTTACACAGGTTGTTTACAGCCTTTCAGGTTTTCCGTCAGGAAGAGTTATCGGTTCCGGAACAACACTTGATTCGGCACGTCTGCGTCATATGATGAGCGAATATTTTAAGATTAATCCAAGAAATGTCCATGCTTATGTTGTCGGTGAACACGGTGACAGCGAGTTTGTTGCATGGAGTAATGCTTTTGTTTCTGTTAAGCCGCTCAACACACTTGCCGCAACCAATGATCAGTTGATGAAGGATATGGAACAAATTGCCGAGGATGTAAGATTGTCGGCGTATGAAATAATTAAAGCAAAAAAAGCAACCTACTATGGTATAGGTATGGTTCTTGCAAGACTCACAAGGGCTATTCTTTTTGATGAAAATTCGGTTTTCACTGTGTCAACCTATCTTAAAGGGGAGTATGGCGTAAAAGGTGTTTATATCGGAGTGCCTGCAATTGTTAACCGCAGCGGTGCTCGTGAGGTGTTGGAAATTAAAATGACTGATGAGGAGAAAGAACTCTTAATGCGTTCTGCAGAAATAATCAGGGAAATGAAAAAAGAGATAGGCATTTAACCTATCTCTTTTTTCATTTTTTGTTATTCATTATTTTCCATTACATATGTACCGTCAATCATAACAGCAAGTGCATAATTGCCGAATTTGTAATATCTTTTAATGCTGTTGGTAAAGTTCAGATAGTCTGATACTGTATAGTTTGTACCATCAATTTTTCTGACCTTATTGTCATCGCAGCACACGTATAACTGACCCTCATCACAGCAGATATGATTTGGTCTTATGAAGGTATGTGCATCAATACCTCCGATTCGCAAATCAACCTTCATATTCTGACAGGAGTAGCGGATAACACAGTTTTCATCAGTGCATACACTCCAAAAATATTTTTCCTCAGAAGCAATGCATTTAATCGGTTTTTCGTGATATTCAAAGCTTCCGCTCCAGTCAAGCTCACCATCGCGGCTGAAAATGCCTGCTTCACCGTTCGGATATATTGCAAGCACTCGTCTGTCGTATAATACTGTCGCATCGCACTGTACAAAGTTAGGTATTATTTCGCTGATACGCCTGAAATTAGCACCGAATTTTTTCAGTAGATATGCACTTTTTGTTGACAAATCAATGCTTTTGTTAACGAAATCAACTACCGAATACTGAACCTTATATTGGTTGGGATTTGTAAGCGGAATTTTTTCAACTATGATTGCAGAAGTGTCACTGTATTTTACAACATCAACAATTTCTCTTTTGCAAATCAGCTCCATATCATTCCTCCTTGCTCAAAGACTCATTTGTTAAATAGCCAAGGGTCAGAAGGCTGTCAGTAAGGTGAACATTTTCTACAAGCACCTCAGGGTGAGCCATTGCAATATCAAAATTTGAAAAATTCCAAAAGCTCTTAACCCCAAGTTTAACAAGCAAATCTGTCAGCTCTCTCATATCATTTGATGGTATGCAGGTAACAGCACAGGTAGGGTGATTGTCAATACAGAAGTTTTCAAGGTAGTCAATGTGGCGAACGGGAATACCTTTAATCATATTTCCGCAAAGTGCCTCGTTTTTATCAAAAATACCAATCAGCTTAAAGCTGCTGTTTTTTGAAAATATTTTGTTTGTTACAGCTTTGCCAAGGTTACCTGCACCGATAAGAATCGTTTTAACCTCTTTATCTACGCAAAGAATTTCACCGATTTTTGCGTGAAGCTCAGGAACATTATATCCATAGCCCTGCTGCCCGAATCCGCCAAAGCAGTTAAAATCATGTCTTATTTGTGATGCAGTCAAGCCCATTCTTGCAGCCAGTTCTTTAGAACTGATTCTGATAATACCATTTTCTTTCAGTGATTGCAGAAAACGATAGTATCTGGGCAGTCGTTTAATGACAGATATTGAGATTTCATCTTTATTAGTCATTTTTACCCCTCTTCATAAAATAAACCATAGGGCTTATTTAGTCATTTCAGTAATGGTTTCCATTACGTAGTCGCCGAATTCACTGCAGGTGCAGCCGTTGTCACGACCTGTGATTGTAAGCTTCTTTTCCTCAAACATACACTTGTCAAGAGCAGCTTCAAGAGCGTTAGCCTCTTTCTGATAACCGATGTGTGAAAGAAGCATTACAGATGCTCTGAGCATGGAGCAAGGGTCTGCATACTGACCTCTGCCCTCAGTAATCATTCTTGGCGCTGAGCCGTGGATAGCCTCAAACATTGCATATTTTTTACCAATGTTTGCGGAGCCTGCAGTTCCTACACCGCCCTGGAATTCAGCAGCTTCATCCGTGATAATGTCGCCATAAAGATTAGGAAGAACAAATACCTTGAAGTCCTTTCTTCTCATCGGATCAATAAGCTTTGCTGTTGTAATATCAACATACCAGTCATCCGTAACAATCTCAGGGTAATCCTTACCAATGTTCTGTGCGGTTTTAAGGAATTTGCCGTCGGTTGTCTTAATAATATTCGCCTTTGTGATGATTGAAACCTTGCCCTTATTGTTCTTCTTGGCATAATCATAAGCAAGCTTTGCAATTCTCTCACAGCCCTCCTGTGTAGCAACTGTAAAGTCAACAGCAAGGTCATCTGTAATGTTAACACCGTGTGAGCCGACTGCATAGCCGCCCTCAGTGTTTTCTCTGAAGAATGTCCAGTCAATGCCTTCCTCGGCAACTCTTACAGGACGCATATTTGCAAAAAGGTCAAGCTCTTTTCTCATTGCAACATTTGCTGACTCCACGTTTGGCCATGGGTCACCTGCTCTCGGAGTTGTTGTAGGACCTTTAAGAATAACGTGACAGCTCTTAAGCTCTGCAAGTACATCATCAGGGATAGCTTTGTTGCAAGCTGCTCTGTTTTCAATTGTAAGACCGTCTATTTCCTTGAATGCTACCTTGCCTCTTGCTACCTCATCCTTTAAAAGGAATGCAAGAACTCTTTCGCTCTCTTTTGTAATGACAGGACCAATGCCGTCACCGCCGCAGATACCGATAACAATAGTGTCAAGTGCATCATAGTCAGTGAAATCCTTATCTTCTTTTATCTTCTTTGCTCTTGCAAGCTGTGCTTCCATTAATGAACGGAACTTTTCAACAGCTTCGTCGAGTGCTTTTTTCTCATCAACCATAATTATATCTCCTTTGATTATATCAAATCTTATTTATTCATCTCTCTTGTGTAGTCAAGCAGACCGCCGCAAACAAGCATTGCTCTCTGTCTGTCTGAAAGGTGGCTTGCATCAAGCTCATATTCCTCGCCGCTTGTAATGTTTTTAAGTACTACAGGCTTGTCATTTTCAATACAATCCTTAATGTTCGGTAATGCAAGCTCATCCATCTGATTAATCTTGTCATAATCCTCTTCATTTTTGAAGGTGAAGGGGAGAATACCTGCGTTAACAAGGTTGGCAACGTGAATACGTGCAAAGCTCTTTGTGACAACTGCCTTAACTCCAAGGTAAAGCGGAACTAATGCAGCGTGCTCTCTTGATGATCCCTGACCGTAGTTTGAACCGCCGATGATGATACCCTTGCCCTCAGCCTTGATTCTCTCAGGGAAGCTTTCATCGCATACAGCAAAGCAGTACTGTGAAAGATGAGGAATGTTTGAACGGTAAGGTAAAATCTTAGCACCTGCAGGCATAATGTGGTCAGTTGTGATGTTGTCACCAACCTTAAGCACAGCCTTAGCAGTAATTTCCTCAGGAAGCGGCTCTGTTTTCGGGAAAGGCTTGATGTTCGGACCACGGAGTACCTCAACGCTGTCAGCCTCTTCAGCAGTTGCAGGAGCTTCAATCATATTATCATTAACAATAAACTTTTCAGGCATTGTGATTTCAGGCGCATCGCCGAGCTCTCTCGGGTCTGTTAAATAACCTGTAAGAGCAGATGCAGCAGCAACCTCAGGTGATACAAGATAAATACCTGCATCCTTTGTTCCTGAACGGCCTTCAAAGTTTCTGTTGAAGGTTCTCAGTGATACACCTGCTGAATTAGGTGACTGACCCATACCGATACAAGGTCCGCAGGCAGATTCAAGGATTCTTGCACCTGCATTAATCATATCTGAAAGTGCACCGTTGAGTGCAAGCATATTAAGAACCTGCTTTGAACCTGGGGCAATACAAAGTGAAACAGACGGATCAACGGTTTTGCCCTTAAGGATTGCAGCAACCTTCATCATATCAACATAAGAAGAGTTGGTGCATGAACCGATTGCAACCTGGTCAACCTTGATTTTGCCGATTTCATCAGTAGTTTTAACACGGTCAGGCATATGAGGGCAAGCTGCCATAGGTGTAAGTGAGCAAAGGTCAATATCAATAACCTCGTCATAAACGGCGTCAGCATCAGGCTGAATTTCTGTCCAGTCAGCCTCTCTGCCCTGGGCCTTTAAGAAAGCAAGTGTGATTTCATCGGAAGGGAAGATAGAGGTTGTGGCACCAAGCTCAGCACCCATATTTGTGATTGTAGCTCTTTCGGGAACTGATAAGGTCTTAACACCCTCGCCGCCGTATTCAATAATTTTACCTACACCGCCCTTAACGCTCATTATGCGAAGCACCTCAAGGATAACATCCTTTGCAGATACCCATGGCTTTAAGTAGCCTGTAAGATTGATTCTTGTCATTTTCGGCATTGGAATATAATATGTACCGCCACCCATAGCAACAGCAACGTCAAGTCCGCCTGCACCCATAGCAAGCATACAGATACCGCCGCCTGTCGGTGTATGGCTGTCCGAGCCGATTAAGGTTTTACCCGGAATGCCGAATCTTTCAAGGTGAACCTGGTGGCAGATGCCATTACCGGGTCTGCTGAAATAGATGCCGTGCTTTTTTGTCACAGACTGAATATATCTGTGGTCATCCGCATTTTCAAAGCCGGTTTGAAGTGTGTTGTGGTCGATGTAAGCAACTGATTTTTCAGTTTTTACTCTGTCAACACCCATTGCCTCAAATTCAAGATATGCCATTGTTCCTGTGGCATCCTGTGTAAGTGTCTGGTCGATTTTAAGACCGATTTCTGTTCCAACGGTCATCTCGCCTTCAACAAGGTGGGATTTAATTAATTTTTGTGCAAGTGTAAGTCCCATTGATAAAAAATCCTCCTAATTGTTTATAAAATTAACAAAGTTATTTTATTACAAATAGCTCGTTCTGTCAATTACAAAACTGTAACAATATAATAAAATAATAATTTTATTATTATATTGAAATGAGTTAACATTTATGTTAAAATATTTTATTATTATGGAATAGTTTGGGCATAAATATACTGAGGTGTAGTTATGCTAAATAATGAAGATAAAGAACTTAAAAACGAAAGCACGGAAAATGAGGAGCATAGCAGTGCAGAGCCGGAGGTTAACAGCACAAGCTCTTTTGAAACAGGGTCAATTACCGTTTCAAAGGACGGTCATTTTATTCATTGCTTGACAATTATAGGACAGGTTGAAGGGCATTATATTCTGCCCAGCCAAAATAAAACTACCAAATATGAGCACGTAATTCCTCAGCTTGTGGCAATTGAGGAAAGTAAGGAAATAGAGGGTCTTCTGATTATTCTTAATACAGTCGGCGGTGATGTTGAGGCAGGTCTTGCAATTGCAGAGCTTTTGTCAACAATGAAAACGCCTACAGCATCCTTAGTGCTTGGCGGCGGACATTCAATCGGTGTTCCTTTGGCTGTGAGCTGTAAACGCAGCTTTATCGTTCCCAGTGCCACAATGACTGTTCATCCTGTTCGTATGAATGGTTTGGTTCTCGGTGTTCCGCAGACACTGTCGTATTTTGAGAAAATGCAGGACAGAATCGTGAACTTTGTTTCAAATAATTCTAAAATCAGCAGTGAGGATTTTCGTGAGCTGATGATGAAAACAGGGGAGCTTGTTATGGATGTGGGCACAGTTCTTGATGGTGAGGGTGCAGTTAAATCAGGCTTGATTGATGAGCTTGGCGGGCTTTCGGATTCCCTTGATTTTCTCAACAGAGAAATTGAGGAGGTCACACAGTGATTTATACAATAGTTTCTCTTGATGATGTTTTCTATGTAAAGGATAACGCAACTGCTGCTGTTAATTGTGTACGCTCAAGCAATCCTTATGATTATATCCGTGATGGTTTTTATCTTGATAATGCGATGAATGGGGGAGAAGATTATGTCCGTTTTAACGGCAATTTTTCAAGCTATAGGACAAGCAATAGCCTGGGTGCTTCCGATAAGCGAAAGCGGCCACAGTGCAATTTTTCATAACTTTTCGGGGAGATTTACAAATGCCTGCTCACAATTGACAGGCGTTGTACATATTGGTATAGCAATAGGTTTATTTATTGCGTTTTTCAAGCTGTTCAAAATGCTGTTCAAAAATTTTATAGGCGGTTGGAGTGACCTGTTCCATAAACGGCTTGATTTAAAAAATACCAAGTCTTCAAGAAAGTTTATGTATTATACAGTGCTTTCCTTTGTGCCGATGATATTCTATCTCATCCCTGCCGGTAAGTATGGTAATATTTATTCTGTTTTCCATAGGGTTTCATATAATGAAAATCTTGTAGGCGAGGGTATATGCATGCTGCTGACAGGTGCACTGATAATTGTTACCTGCAGTGTGATGGATAAAAAGCTTAATCCTGTTCCGGGAATTTTACAGGCGATAATTATCGGTGTTATTGTGTTTCTTGCTGTGCCGACAGCGGGCTGCTCAGTAATAGGGGCAGTTTTCTGTATTGCTGTAATTCTTGGTATGAATGAAAAAAATGCACTCAGATACTCTGTTGTAATGTCTGTTATGATTCTGCTTGTGATGGGTGTTATTGAGCTTTGCACGGCGGTTACAAAAATAACAATTCTCAGCGCAGTAATCGGTTTGGTTGTAGCTGCTGTTGTCAGCTTTTTTGCATCAAAGCTGCTTATATTTATCATAAAAGAGAAAAAACTCAGACTTTTCGGTATTTACGATGCAGCAATCGGATTTTTAGTTCTTATAATCGGAATTTTTGAAGTAGTAGTAAAGTAAGAGGTACATATGGCAAATAAAAAAACAAGTGCAGGTAAAAAGAGCACTTCAGGTACAAAAAAAAATACAAATTCAAGGGCTAAATCAACACCGGCTCAAACAAATAAATCTGTTAATAATGAGGATATTATAAGAATCGCAGGTATTGCAATTTTTGCTTTATCTGTAATTTTCTTCTGCCTTGCAATTATCAACGGTGCCGGTGTATGGAATATTCTGCATAATGTTTATGTAGGTGTTTTCGGTGTTTTCGCGGCCTGTATGTTCCCTTTAATATCAGTTGTAGTGGTGCTTTTTTATTCATTTAATAATGCGTCAACAGCAAAGTTTATTGCAAAATCAATTGAAACGGTTATTATGGTTTTGCTTTTAGCTGCTTTTATTCACGTTGTAAAAAATCAGACAGGTGCTGATTTTGAAGAAACTGTAATTACAAACTATGAGCTTGCACCAACAACCTTTAACGGCGGCTTTATCGGTGCGGCTCTCGGCTGGCTTCTTCTGTCGCTTGGCAAAGCTCCTGCAATAATAGTTTCCGTTGTACTTTTTCTCGTTGATTTTATGCTTCTGACAGGCATAACCGTTATTCAGTTTTTCTCAGGTGCAGCAAAGCCTGCAAAAGTGACCTATGAGAAGGTAAGTGAGCACGTTGAAAGACGTCGTATGAGCAAGGAAGCAATTGATGTTCCGCTTGATGTTGATCCGCCATCGACCGAAGAAGAGGAAAAAATAAAGAAAAAGTCACGCAAAAAGGCTGTTAAGGAGCAAGATGAAACAGCAGTTCCACGTGATATAATTGACGAAATAAATGCGGCTACCGCAAAAAACAGACAAGAAAGAGAAAATCAAAAGAAGGACGAAAAATCTAAGTCTATTGATGAAATTGTTGAAGATGCGTCGCAGGAAAAAACGGCACAGCCGCAGCCTGCTGTTGACAAATTCACTGTTTCAAAAGAAGCACTTGATTCATCCGTTAATGATTATAAGCTGCCATCCGTTGAGCTTCTCACAGTGGGAACAAAAAAATCAACAAAGGATATAAGCGGTGAACTTAAAGCTAATGCTCAGATGCTGATTGAAACACTTCATTCTTTCAATGTTGATGCAACAATTACTGATATTTCAAGAGGTCCTACGGTTACACGTTATGAGCTTAAGCCTGCGGCAGGTATCCGTATTTCAAAAATAACGAATCTTGCAGATGATATTGCACTTAATCTTGCAGCTACTCACGTTCGTATTGAAGCACCCATTCCGGGTAAGGCTGCTGTGGGTATAGAAGTTCCGAATACTGTTAAAAATACCGTAACAATGCGTGAGCTTATAGATACCCCTGAATTTTATGAACAGAAGTCCAAGCTGTCGGCAGGTCTTGGCAAGGACATCGGCGGCAAGTGTGTATATTGTGATGTGTCAAAAATGCCTCACCTTCTTGTTGCGGGTACAACCGGTTCAGGTAAGTCTGTTTGTATGAACTCAATTATTACCTCAATTTTGTACCGAGCAAAGCCTGATGAGGTTAAGTTCCTTATGATTGACCCTAAACAGGTTGAGTTTTCAAAATATGCGGGCATTCCGCATCTGCTGGTTCCTGTCGTTACAGACCCGAGAAAGGCGGCAGGTGCTCTCGGATGGGCTGTCAGTGAAATGCTGCAGCGCTATCAGCGTCTTTCACAGATTGGTGTGCGTGATATTGAAGGTTACAATAAATATGCTGCTAAGCATGAGGATATGGATTCTATGCCGAAAATATGTATCTTCATTGATGAATTTGCGGATTTGATGATGGCTGCACCGAAAGAGGTCGAGGACTCTGTATGCCGACTTGCGCAAATGGCTCGTGCTGTTGGTATGCATCTTGTTATTGCAACACAAAGACCATCTGTTGACGTTATTACAGGCTTGATTAAAGCAAATATCTCATCACGTATTGCGCTGACTGTTTCATCACAGATTGACTCACGTACAATCCTTGATGCTTCTGGTGCTGAAAAACTTCTCGGTCACGGTGATATGCTTTATTCACCGATAGGTGCATCAAAGCCGGTTCGTGTTCAGGGCTGTTTTATTTCAGATGAAGAGGTTGAGGAGCTTTGTAATTTTGTTAAAAATCAGGGTGAAAGTCAGTATGATGAAAGTATAGCCAAGGAAATTGAGGCCAAGGCAGTGCAGGATAAGAAATCGTCACCATTTGAAGACGATGGTGATGGTGAGCAGCTTGATGTTCTGTTTGAGAAGGCTGTTGATATTGTGCTTGAAACAGGTACAGCATCTACATCTTTTCTTCAGCGTAAGCTGTCTGTCGGTTATGCAAGGGGAGCAAAGATTATTGATCAGTTGGAAGAAAAGGGAATAATCGGACCTTCAAACGGTGCCAAGGGAAGAGAAATACTGATTACACGCCAGCAGTGGCTTGAGATGCAGGCATATGCTGCAAACGGTGAATTCACTGCTGATAATACAGAACAGATGTCATTTGAGCTTGTCGGTGAGGATGATGTTGTAACAGATAATATGTCAGACAATCAATATAATTTCAGTTTGAATGAAGAGGAAAATTAATGAACGGCTTTCTACCGATTAATAAACAGGATATGCTTGACAGAGGATGGGATTATGTTGATTTCGTCTACATAACAGGTGACAGCTATGTTGACCATCCATCATTTGGTGCATCAATCATTACAAGAGTGCTTGAAAGCAAGGGATATAAAGTGGCTGTGCTGAGTCAGCCGAATTGGAAAAATAAGCAGGATTTTATGCAGTTTGGCAAGCCTCGGTTGGGCTTTTTTATTACAAGCGGTAATATTGATTCAATGGTTGCACATTATACGGCGGCTAAACGGATTCGTCATGATGATGCGTATACTGCAGGCGGTGTAGCCGGCAAAAGACCTGACAGGGCGGTTATTGTATATTCAAAAATGGTCAAAAGTATCTATCCCGACAGTCCTGTTATTATCGGAGGACTTGAAGCATCACTTCGGCGTTTTGCTCATTATGATTACTGGGATGATAAAATAAGACCAAGTATTCTGATTGACTCCGGTGCCGATTTACTCTCATTCGGAATGGGTGAAAATCAGACTATAGAAATTGCTGAAAGACTCAATAACGGAGAAAGCATAACAGAAATGCGTGATATTCTCGGTACCTGCTATGCCTGTCCTACTATTGAAACTACATATGAGGGTGTTGAATGTCCCTCCTTTGAAAATGTCTGCAATAATAAAAAAGAATATGCAAAATCCTGCAGAATACAGCAGGATGAGCAGGATCATATACGTGGCAGAGTTATTAAGCAGAAGCATGGCAGAACAATGATTGTTCAGAATAAGCCCATGCCGCCTCTTACGCAGAAGGAGCTCGACTGGGTGTATTCATTGCCGTATATGCGAGCATATCATCCAAGCTACGAAAAGCTTGGCGGTGTTCCGGGTATACGTGAGGTTGAATTCTCAATTACACATAACCGTGGCTGCTTCGGTGCTTGTAACTTTTGTTCAATTGCTTTTCATCAGGGCAGATATGTTACTACACGTTCTAAGAAAAGTATTATGATTGAGGCTGAAAAGCTGACACATATGCCGAATTTTAAGGGTTATATTCATGATATAGGCGGACCTACAGCTAATTTCAGACGACCATCCTGTGATATGCAGATTGAGCACGGACTGTGTAAGGGTAAAAAATGTCTTGCTCCGCAGCCTTGCCCTAATCTTGCTGTCGACCATAGTGAATACCTTGATATTCTACGTGATGTAAGGCAGATTAACGGTGTTAAAAAGGTGTTTATCAGAAGCGGAATAAGATATGATTATCTGCTTGAAGATAAGGATGATACCTTTTTTAAGGAGCTTGTTGAGCATCACGTTTCAGGGCAACTGAAGGTTGCACCTGAACATTGCTCTGCAGCAGTTCTTGATAAAATGGGTAAGCCTCATATTGAGGCATATATCAATTTTTCACGCAGATATTTCAGCTATACCGATGAGGTTAATAAGGAGCAGTATTTAGTACCTTATTTGATGTCATCTCATCCGGGATCAACCATTGATGATGCTATTGAGCTGGCAATGTTTTTAAAGAAAAATCATATCAGACCTGAGCAGGTTCAGGACTTTTACCCCACACCCGGTACAATATCGACCTGTATGTTTTATACAGGGCTTGATCCTTATACTATGGAGGAGGTTTATGTTGCCAAAAGTGAGCATGACAAGGCACTCCAGAGGGCACTGCTGCAGTATTTCAATCCAAAAAATCATCATTTGGTTGAGGAGGCTCTATGCAGAGCGAAACGATTTGATTTAATTGGTAATAACAGTAAATGCTTAATAAAACCAAGCAGGCAGTTTCAGCAAAAGCGTGATTTTAATAAGCAAAAGAATAATAAAAGCAAAAATAAATTTAAAGGTAAAACAAGAAAATGACCGGCAAAAAACAAAGTTTGATAGTTATCGGAATAGCATTAATACTGATAGGGTGTATACTTGTGTATTTTTCTCTTTCACAGCCAAAGGTGTATGTTGATGTTGATTCACCGCTGCCTGTTGATAATACAGCTAATGTATCTGTATCTGAAAAGGTTACCGGTTACGCTGACAGCAATGAACCGATAATGAAGTATCCGCTTGATCTTAACACATGTACTGTTGATGAGCTTATAACAATTGACGGAATAGGTGAGGCAAAAGCCTCTGCAATTATTGAATATCGTGAGTATATCGGCGGCTACAGCAGCGTTGACGAAATAAAAAATATCAAGGGAATAGGGGATGCTCTTTTTGAAAAACTGTCGCCCTATCTATGTGTATGAGTGTGTTGAAATCAGTATTTGAGCAGTTTTCAAAAGTTTTGTTTTGCAGCCGCTGCAGAATTTGCGGTGAAGTTGTTGAGATTGACCATGATTTGTGCAGTGAATGCCAAACTCTTGAAAGAATTGAAATTCCGTATTGTATACATTGCGGCTGTTCAAAAACTGATTGTACCTGCAAAAATAAAAAGAACGAATATAAGCAGATTGCTGCTGTGTATTATTATAAGGACAGCATAATTCGTGCAGTTTCAAATTTTAAGAATAATGATATGCCGTTTTTAGCCGAAAATATGGCGGATGAAATATATTCATTAGTTCAGGAGGTATACCGTGATATAGATTTTGACTATATAACCTATGTCCCTCTGAGAAAATTTCGTTTGCTGAAGAGGGGCTTTAACCAGTCACAGCTTATAGCTGATACTCTGTCAAAGAGATTGGATGTTGAAGTAATCGGTCTTCTTTCTAAAGTCAGATATACAGGAGTTCAGCATCACAAATCAGCACGTGAAAGAAGTGCTGATGTTTTCGGTGCCTATGATGTTATTGATGAATATAAGTATAAGCTTGACGGTAAAACAATTTTACTTATTGATGATGTAAAGACAACAGGCTCAACACTTAATGAATGTGCAAAAATGCTTAAAATTTATGGAGCAAAAAATGTTTATGCCGCTGCCTTTGCGGCAACCAAAAAAGAGACTGAATTATAGTTCGTTTTTTGTCAGTCAACCTCAGGTGTTAAAAAATGCTTGATTTTTAATATCCCTTGTGATATTATATTGTGGCAGTTGCAGGTATGGTGGAATTGGCAGACACGCTAGATTTAGGATCTAGTGGGAAACCGTGCAGGTTCAAGTCCTGTTACCTGCACCAAAATAAAAAGGTACTCGGGCGAGTACCTTTTTTTCTTTATTCTTATTTCCAATTTTGAACAACTGATGGGTTTTCAAAGATTTCATCGAGCTTTCTCATAAACGGAACAATATCGCCGTAATCAAGGGCTCTGTGGTCAATCGCAATTGTTATTGGCATAATAAGTCTTGTTTCTATTGTATCTTTTCCATTTTTGTCAGTGACAACTGTTGGCCTTTTCTGTGCTGCATTAATTGCAAAAGCGGTTGTCTGAGGCGGTATGATTTCAAGAAGTGCACAAACACCTTTCTGCTCTCTGTAAACTGAGCCGAGGTTTGAAATTGTTGTTGTGCCCTGTTCAATGTCGTGTTTTGTCAATCTTTTTGATACAGGGATTGAATAGTATTTCTTTTTAGCATCACCGCTTAATGTTTTAACCTGATGCTTTCCCGGCATTTTTGAACCATAAAGTCTGCGGATTGCCTGAAGTATTTTGCCTTCCTTAAGACCCTTCAAAGTGTTATCAAGCGAAACTTCAAACATTACCTCATTCATATCCGAATTTTTAGCACGTGCGGCAGTGGCATTAATAGCCTCTGTCATTTCACTGAGTGACTTGTTGCCCATATCGTGCATATTGACTGTCATCATTTCACCGCTCGGCAAAATCATAGGCATTGAAATATCAATATTGTCAAAGTATTTGAGCGTTCCTCTTACAAGTTTTTTGTTAAAAACAAGATGTGTGTTCATTTTAGGTGCAGCCTTTAGGCCTTCACAAATTATTTTAAGCATTACTGTATTGATTGTGATTTTTTTTGTTTTATCTGTGCAGTCTGCATTAAGTTTTTTACTTTCATTAAAAAGCTCGGTTACATCAGCTTCATAGGTGAGCGTGGCATGAGGAATTTCATCCCAGCTCTGTGTTGTCATATTTGAAACGATTTTTCTTGCAATTCCAAAATATTCTTCTTTGATTAATGCCATTATTTTCTCCTTAGAATTAAATTAATCAGTTATGGTTTCTGATATTATCAATAATATGCTCTTTCACCTTGCCAAGCATTACTTTCAGCTCTTCACGGGTAAAAGGCTCCTCATTAAATCTCTTTTTATACTCAAGTATCAAATGAGGTCTGAATGTTGGGTGTGCAATTTTTATAAGAGCCTTAGCACGTTCTTTGAGCGTTTTTCCTTTAAGCTGAGCAATACCGAATTCTGTTACAACAAAGTTAACATCATTTCTTGGTGTAGTAACAGCACTGCCCTCAGCGATTAAAGGAACGATTCTTGAGATAAGTCCCTTTTTTGCTGTTGAAGGCATTGCAATAATAGATCTGCCGCCTTTGCTCATTGTTGCACCACGTACAAAATCAACCTGTCCTCCGACTGCTGAAAATTGATTAAGACCTACAGTATCTGAAACAACCTGTCCCAAAAGGTCAACCTGCAGGCAGGAATTGATTGAAACAACATTATTGTTTTTTGCAATTTCAGCAGGATTGTTAACATAATCAATAGGATGCAGCTCGACAGAAGGATTGTTATTAATATAATTGTTAAGCTTTGATGAACCGAAGGCTGCACCAAGAACTGTTCTTCCGATATGAGTCTGCTTTTTCTTATTGTTAATAATACCTGCTTCAAGAAGGTCAACAACACCATCGCCTACAAGCTCACTGTGAAGTCCAAGGTCTTTCTTATCCCAAAGCTGTGCACAAACTGCGTTCGGTATTCCGCCTATGCCAAGCTGCAGGCAGTCACCATCATTGATTAACGATGCACAGTGTTTTCCTATTTCCATCTCGGTGTTACTGATTTCAATACCTTTTACCTCAGGCAAAGGCTCATCAATTCCTACAAAATATGTAAAGTCCCTTACATGCTTAATGCAGTTGCCGAAGGTTCTCGGAACGTATTTGTTAACCTGCGCAATAACAATTTCACAGTAATCAGTTGTACCTCTTGTGTAATCAACTGTTGTTCCGAAAGAAACATAGCCGTGCTCATCAGGAGGTGATACCATTACAATACTTACCCTCGGGCAAATATAATTTTTAATCACATCTGGTATTTCATAAAAATGTGATGTTGTAAATTCGCATTTTCCGTTGGATATTTCTTTTCTGTTACTGTGCGAAGCAAAAAGACAGTTTAAAATAAAATGTCCTTTCATTTCAGGCCTGAGCCAGGGTGAATCACCAAGAGTCAGCATATTAATGATTTCAACATTTTTAAACTGCTGATAGTTTTCAATCAGGGCACGCTGAATTCCGAACGGCTCACCGCATCCCATTCCTGTAACAATCTTGTCACCGTTATTTATTGCTTTAATGGCTTCCTCGGCAGTAACAAGCTTGCTTTCATATATATCTTTCCAAGTCATATTCTTACCCCAAAATATGGCATAATAAATTTATACAAAGAGCCATAAATGTATAATACTCCATTTTTAATAATAAAGTCAATAATTATTGCATTATTTCTGTAATAATAGTATAATGTCTATTTGAGAGGTGATTTTATGGTTATAGAAATGTCAAAGTATCTTACACCTGAAAATGCTTCGCTTGGTTTAAAACAGGTTATAAGTGATGTAAACAGCGGCGATACAATTTTATTTGATATTAAGGCAGAATATCATTTTTATAAGGATTTCAGTGAGCATAAGGTTTGTCATATGACAAACACAGACAGCTTTAAAAATCCTGATAAATATTTTGCTTTTATGATTGAGAATAAAGAAAATATCACAATTGACGGTAATGGTTCAACACTTGTTGTCCATGGAGCAATGTGTGCTTTTGCTCTTTTTAACTGCAAAAATATTGTGTTTAAGAATTTAAAAATTACCTATAATTCACCGACAAATTATGAATTGACAGTAATAAGTAAAAATAGTAATAAAATAAGATATTCAATACCTGAAAGTACTGATTTTATTG
>VSOH01000149.1 GCA_009774735.1 Clostridiales bacterium | reverse complement strand
AAATTATGTTTGCTGATTATTATGATTCAATCGGTAAGGTTGCAGAAACCGATAAAGAGGTTGCTGACGCAATGGCTCTTGAATTAAAAAGACAGAGAGAGAACATTGAACTTATTGCAAGTGAAAATCTTGTTTCGCCGCAGGTAATGGCTGCAATGGGTTCAGTTCTTACAAATAAATACGCTGAAGGTCTGCCTGCTAAGAGATATTACGGCGGCTGCCAGTATGTTGATGTTGTTGAGGAAATTGCTATTAAGAGAGCGTGCGAGCTCTTTGGCTGTAACTATGCGAATGTTCAGCCTCACTCAGGTGCACAGGCTAACACTGCTGTATATCTTGCACTGCTTCAGCCCGGTGATACCGTTATGGGTATGAGCCTTGATAACGGCGGTCACTTAACACACGGCTCACCTGCAAACATCAGCGGCAAGTATTTTAATTTTGTGCCTTACGGTGTTGATGATGAGGGCTTTATTGACCTTAAGGAATTTGCAAAGCAGGTTAATAAGGTTAAGCCTAAGCTTGTTGTTGCAGGTGCATCAGCTTATCCGAGAGAGATTGATTTCAAAACAATGGCAGACATTGCTCATGCTAACGGCGCAATGTTTATGGTTGATATGGCACACATTGCAGGTCTTGTTGCTGCAGGTCTGCACCAGTCACCAATCCCATATGCAGATGTTGTTACAACAACTACTCATAAAACACTCCGTGGTCCTCGCGGCGGCTTAATTCTCTGCAACAATGAATATCTTGCAAGAAAGCTGAATTCTGCAGTGTTCCCGGGTACACAGGGCGGTCCTTTAATGCATGTTATTGCCGGTAAGGCAGTTTGCTTCGGTGAGGCATTAAAGCCTGAGTTCAAGGAATATCAGCAGAGAGTTATTGACAATGCAAAGGCACTTGCAAAGGGTCTTACCGACAGAGGTCTTAACCTTGTTTCAGGCGGTACAGACAACCATCTTTGTCTGCTTGACCTTCGCGGTACAGATGTTACAGGTAAGGAGCTTGAGCACAGACTTGATGCTGTTCATATTACACTTAACAAAAATACTGTTCCGAACGAGCCTCTTTCACCATTCGTTACATCAGGTGTTCGTATCGGTACGCCTGCTGCAACAACAAGAGGTCTTAACACAGAAGATATGGATAAAATTGCAGAATATATTTTACTTGCTGTTACGGATTTCGAGAATCAGAAGGATTATATCATCGAAGGTGTAGCAGAAATCTGTGCTAAATATCCGCTTTATGAATAATATTAAGGTACTGCTGATAACAGTTCTTAAAATTGGGCTAAGGGTGCTTTATGCACCCATTAAGCTTTTTAAGACAAAAGACAGAATCGTTTATCTGTCCAGGCAGAGCAATGAAAAAAGTATTGATATGCTTTTACTTGAAACAGCAATAAAAAGCGAGCTTCCGAATACGGAGCAGGTTTTCAGGCTTCGTATGATACCTGACGGTGTCGGTGCAAAGATAAAATACTGTCTTGGTGTTATCGGCGATATGTATTATATTGCTACCAGTAAAGTGGCACTGCTTGACACGTATTCTATTACAATTTCCTGTCTTAAGCATAAGAAAAGCCTTAAGGTTATTCAGATGTGGCACGCATCCGGTGCTGTGAAGAAGTTCGGCTTGCAGAGTCTTGGAACCAAAGAGGGCAGGGATGAAAAAATCAGTGCTGCAATGTGTATGCATAAAAATTACGATTATGTTCTTGCACCGAGCAAGGCAACTGCTGCATTTTATATGGAGGCTTTTGGCTGCAGTGCAGATAAAATCAAAATCTCTTCATTGCCGAGAGTTGACGAGGTGCTGACCGATAATGGCAGTACTGCGGATTTTTACAGACAGAATACTGCTTTAAGTCATAAAAAAATAGTTCTTTTTCTGCCTACCTTCAGGGACAGAGAGGCTTTTGCGGTTAACAGTCTTAAAGAAAGTTTTAAGACGAATATGACAGATTATCATCTGATTGTAAGTCCCCATCCGCTGTTTTCACAGGTTGGCAGGGATGAAGTTTTTTCATATAAAGGCAGCTTTTCAACCTATGATTTAATGAAGGTTGCAGATATAATAATTACCGATTACTCAGCCTGTGCTTTTGATGCAGGTGTGCTGATGAAGCCCTTGTATTTTTATGTTCCGGATTATGATGAATACAGCCGTGAACGAGGTCTTAATATTAATCTTAAGGATGAAATGCCAAAGGCTGTGTTTGAAAGCTCCGACGAGCTTCGCGACGCAATCAGGTCAGGTGAATATGACTATAATGAGCTTTACGAATTCAAGTCAAAATATATGGAAAACACAGGCTCTGATAATGCAGAAATACTTGCAAAATTTATTTCAATTTTAGTTAACGAGGCATAAAAATGGATTACATTTTTTCAGACAAAATCAGCAATCTTCAGCCCAGTGCTATAAGGGAGATTTTAAAGGCAACAGCCGACCCGGAAATTATTCCCTTGGCAGCAGGTAATCCCGCACCCGATGCCTTCCCTGTGGAGGAGATACAGGCAATAGCAAAACATATTTTGGAAGCTAATCCTGTTGATGCATTGCAGTATGGTGTAAGTGAGGGCTATCAGCCGCTCAGGGATACCATATCAAAATGGATTAAGGATAAAGAAAATATAGGCACAGATAATGATACTGTTCTGATTTTATCAGGTGCAACACAGGTTATGGATTTGGTGACCAAGGTGCTTTGCAATGAGGGTGATACCGTCATTTGTGAAGAACCGTCCTTTATCGGCTCGCTCAATTGCTTCCGTTCCTATGGCTGTAAGTTAAAGGGTGTTCCCGTTGAAGCAGACGGAATGGATATCGGTGCCCTTGAAGAAACACTTAAAACAACAGACAGTGTTAAATTTATATACACAATACCTAATTTTCAGAATCCGTCAGGTGCGACCATGTCACTTGAGAAGAGGGAAAGGCTTTATCAGCTTGCAAAAGAATATGGTGTTGTTGTTTTAGAAGATAACCCTTATGGAGATTTGCGTGTGGACGGCGAAAATGTACCTGCCATTAAATCAATGGATACAGACGGTATTGTTATTTATGCAGGCTCATTTTCAAAGATTTTAGCACCCGGTCTGCGTGTCGCATATTGCTGCGGACCAAAGCAGATTTTGGCTAAAATGACAGTCGGCAAGCAGGCAAGTGACGTTCACACACCCTGCCTTAATCAGATGATTGTAAACGAGTGGTTTAAGAGTTATGATGTTGATGCTCATATTACTAAAATTCAGGGCATTTACAGAAAAAGACTAAACCTTATGTGCGATGCTATTGACAGAGAGCTTGGCGGATTTGTTGAATATGTTCGTCCTGAAGGCGGTTTGTTTATATGGTGCAGACTGCCTGATCAAGTTGATATGCTTGAGTTCGTTAAAAAAGCAGTTGATAAAAAGGTAGCTGTCGTGCCGGGGAATGCATTTTTAACAGATGATAAAGCCAACACACAGTATATTAGACTGAATTTTTCAACCCCTACCGAGGAGGGGATTGCTAAGGGTGTTAAAATCCTTGGGGAAATTGCTAAAGAGTATTAATAATATCTATCAGATTTAGGAGAATAATTATGGCAGAAGAAATTAAAGTGCAAAGAAAGAAAAGAGGTCTTTCCTTAATTCAGCCAACCTCTGTGCCTACACTGGGCAACTACCTTGGTGCAATGCGCGGATGGGTGGATTTTCAGGAGGATTTTGACACAATTTTCGGTATTGCCGATTTACATTCAATTACGGTTCGTCAGGATCCTAAGAGGCTCAGAGAGCAGACCGTTCAGCTTTATGCTCTGCTGATGTCAGTGGGTCTTGATCCTGATAAAGGTATTTTGTTTGTTCAGTCGCATGTGCCGCAGCACTCACAGCTCGGCTGGCTGCTTAACTGCTATACGCAGTTTGGTGAGCTTAGCAGAATGACTCAGTTTAAGGATAAATCAAAGCAGCATTCAGACAATGTCAATGCCGGTTTGTTTACTTATCCCTGTTTAATGGCTGCCGATATTCTTCTGTATCAGGCGGATATTGTTCCTGTTGGTGCTGACCAGAAGCAGCATCTTGAAATTGCAAGGGATATAGCCGAGCGTTTTAATGGTGTTTACGGCAATGTGTTTACTGTTCCGGAGCCTTATATTCCGAAGGCAGGTGCAAGAGTAATGAGCCTTGCTGACCCGACTCGTAAAATGAGCAAATCAGACCCTAATCCCAAGGGTACTGTTTATCTTACCGATGAGCCGAGTGTTATTATGAAGAAGTTCAAGTCGGCTGTTACGGATAGTGAAATGTCTGTGCACTATGCTGACGGCAAGGATGGAATTAATAATCTTATGACAATTTATTCTGCTGTAAGCGGTAAGGATTATCAGGCTATTGAGGACGAATTTGCAGGCAAGGGCTATGGAGATTTCAAAAAGGCAGTGGGTGAGGCAGTTGTTGCTGAGCTTGAGCCTGTTCAGAAGAAATATAAAAAGCTGATGGATGATAAGGCATACCTTCAGGAATGCTGGACCAAGGGCGGAGAAATTGCACAGCGTTTGTCGCAGCGTACCCTTGATAAGGCTATGAAGAAAATCGGATTTCTTATGAAATAATAAAAGATAAAACACCCAGAGGGAATTGAACTGCCCCAGATTGTGCAGACAGTACAAAAAGACCCTAGTTGATGTAGAAAATAAAATTGTTAAGCAACAAA
>VSOH01000148.1 GCA_009774735.1 Clostridiales bacterium | reverse complement strand
TCATTCGGTCGACGAAATAATTTATACCTGCAAAAGAAATAATTGGCAGATAATTGATTATGATGATAACAGATACCCGAAAAGACTTAAGGAAATTATCAATCCTCCTGCTGTGCTTTACGTTGACGGTGTTTTGCCTGATCTTGATAATTTGGCAACTGTCGGTGTGGTTGGTACACGCAAGGCAAGTGATTATGCAATCAAGGTTACACATATTATGAGCCGTGGTGCTACTGATGCAGGCTTGCTGATAGTCAGCGGAGGGGCACTCGGTGTTGATACTGCTGCACATAAAGGTGCTCTTATGGCAGGCGGAAAAACTATTGCCGTTCTCGGCTGCGGTCTTGGTACAAGCTATCTCAATGAAAACAAATCACTGCGTGATACCATAAAGCATAATGGTGCATTGGTTACGGAATATCCTCCGTTTACACGAGCAAGCAGAACAACCTTTCCTATGCGAAACAGGATTATAAGCGGCTTGTCAGTCGGTGTTCTGGTGGTTGAGGCAGGTGTCAAAAGCGGCAGTCTTATTACTGCAAATTTTGCTCTTGAGCAGGGCAGGGATGTTTTTGCGATACCTGCGTCAGTGCTGTCACTTGATTTTGCAGGCACAAACAAGCTGATTGATGATGGTGCAATGGTTGCCACAAAGCCAATTCACCTTGCTGCACCTTATGCAGAAAAATTTGATACTGTTGACCTTTCAAAGGTTAAGAGTGTTGAGCATTATATGAATGCTGCAAGTGATAAGGGCGCCAATATACCAAAGGCGAATGAACCTGTATTTGATGCTGCTCTTAAGGACAGAGATAAAAGAATAAAAAATGAAAAGCAGGCTTCTAAGCTAACGGGAAACGCAGATGTAGTTTATCAGTGCTTAAATGAAAGCTTTGCTCATATTGATATAATAACTGAGAAAACAGGACTTACTGTCAGTCAGGTTATGGCTGCCTTGACACAGCTTGAAATTATGGGACTGACGGAAAGCACCTCAGGTAAAAGATATAAGAGAATCTGAAAGGAAAAATATATGTCAAAATTAGTAATCGTTGAGTCACCTGCAAAGGCGAAAAATATAAAGGGCTATCTCGGCAGGGGTTATGAGGTTATAGCTTCAATGGGTCATGTCAGGGATTTGCCGGCAGCAAGACTAAGCGTTGATATTGCAAATGACTTTGAGCCGAAATATGCGGTAATCAAGGGTAAGGAAAGCTTTGTTAAAGACTTAAAGAAAAAGGCAGACAGTGCAGATTATGTTTATCTTGCAACTGACCCTGACCGTGAGGGAGAGGCAATATCTTGGCATCTTGCAACCTTGCTTGACCTTGATATGAATGAAAAAAACAGAGTAACCTTTAATGAAATTACAAAGAACGGCGTTAAAAACGGAATGGCACAGCCGAGAGCGATTGACATTGATTTTGTCAATGCGCAGCAGGCACGACGTATTCTCGACAGATTAATCGGGTATAAGCTGTCACCGTTTATATCTCAAAAGATTAGACGGGGGCTTTCAGCAGGCAGAGTTCAGTCCGTTGCCTTAAGATTGATTGTTGACCGTGAGGAGGAAATCAGAGCCTTCAAGCCTGAGGAATACTGGTCAATTGATGCTAAATTCACCAATCCGCCTGACAGAAAGGTTTTTGCTGCAGCTATTGCAAGCAAGGATGGTGACAAAATAAAAATTGAAAATAAAGAACAGAGCGACAAAATTCTTTCAGACCTTGACGGTGCAGATTATATTGTTACTGCAGTTAAGAAGGGCAGCAGAAAGAAAAATCCTACACCTCCGTTCATTACCTCAACTCTGCAGCAGGAGGCTTCACGCCGTCTGTCCTTCCAGGCAAGAAGAACGATGAAAGCTGCACAGGAGCTTTATGAGGGTGTTGATGTAGGAGAGCACGGAACAGTCGGTCTGATTACCTATATGAGAACTGATTCGCTTCGTATTTCAGATGAAGCAAGGGAGGCAGGTAATCAGTACATTATTGATAACTATGGTGAAAAATATCTGCCTAAAAAACCAAGATTTTTCAAATCAAAAAGTAATATACAGGACGGACACGAGGCTATCCGCCCATCAATGCCTGATATTACACCTGAGTCTGTAAAGGCTTATCTGACAAATGACCAGTTCAAGATTTATAAGCTGATTTGGGAAAGATTTATCGCCTCTCTTATGGAAGCCTGCCTGCAGGAAACTATGAAGATTGAAATCTCGGCAAATGGTTATATTTTTAATGCAACAGGCTATACCGTTAAGTTCGACGGCTTTACTGCGCTTTATGAGGAAAAGGGTGATGATGATAAAAATAGCAGTGATGCTTCACCGCTTCCCGCAATGGCTGTGGGGGATGTGCTTAAGCTTAAAAGCATTCTTGGTAATCAGCACTTTACGCAGCCACCGGCGAGATTTACTGAGGCATCACTTACAAAGGCACTTGAAGAAAATGGTGTCGGACGTCCGTCAACCTATGTAACAATTACCTCAACAATTCTTAACAGAGAGTATGTTAAGCGTGAGGGCAAGCAGTTTGTTCCTACTGAGCTTGGCGAGGCTGTGACCAATCTTCTTGAAGACAAAATGCCGAATATTGTTAATGTAAAATACACCTCTAAAATGGAGGGCGATTTGGATAAAATTGACAGCGGTGAAAAGGATTATAAGGAAATGATCAGACTCTATTATGATGAGTTTGAAAAGCCTCTTGAAAAAGCTAAGGCAGATATGCAGGGTGTAAAGATTAAGCTCAAGGAAGAGGAAACCGATGTTGTCTGCGAAAAGTGCGGACGTAATATGGTTGTCAAGGTTGGAAGATTCGGTAAATTCCTTGCCTGCCCCGGCTATCCTGATTGTAAAAATACAAAGCCGCTCGTTTACAAAACAAGTGCAAAATGCCCTGAATGCGGCGGTGACGTAATTGAAAAGAAAACAAAGAAGGGTACATCCTTTTTTGGTTGCTCAAATTACCCCGAATGTAACTTTATGACTTGGGACGCTCCGTCTGATGAAGTATGTCCTAAGTGCGGTAAATCTCTGTTCAAGCGCAGGGGCAATGTGCTTTATTGTCCTGATACAGAGGGCTGTGGTTTTACAAAACCTGTTCCAAGAAAAAAGAAAAGTGAAGAATAATATATGAAATTTAAAGTTATCGGCGCAGGGCTTGCAGGTGTTGAAGCGGCATGGCAGATTGCAAATGCAGGCTATACTGTTGACCTTTATGAAATGAAGGGCATCAAGCGAACGCCTGCCCACAAAACAGATTTGTTTGCAGAGCTTGTCTGTTCCAATTCATTGAAGGCGTCAAGACTGAACAGTGCGGCAGGGCTTCTTAAGGAGGAAATGTCGATTCTCGGCTCACTTACAGTTCCTGTTGCAAGGGGCTGTGCAGTGCCGGCAGGCGGTGCGCTGGCTGTTGACAGAAATATTTTTGCAGAGCAAATTACTGAAAAAATAAAAGCGAATAATAATATTAATATCATTAATCAGGTTGTTGAAAAGTTAGAATTTGATGATGATACAATAACCATAGTCGCAACAGGTCCTCTGACTGATGGTGCACTTGCTGAAAGCATAAAAGAAATAACAGGTGATTATCTCAGCTTTTATGATGCTGCAGCTCCGATTGTTATGGCAGACAGTGTTGATATGTCAAAGGCTTTCGGAGCGTCAAGATATGATCGCGGCGGTGAAGATGACTATATCAATTGCCCGTTCAACAAGGCTGAGTATGAGGCTTTTATTGATGAACTGATTCATGCCGAGGGTGCTGTTGTTCATGATTTTGATGTTTATGAGGGCTGTATGCCGATTGAAAAGCTTGCAAAACGGGGTTTGGATGCACCGAGATTCGGTCCGATGAAGCCTGTCGGATTGGTTGACCCGAGAACAAATCACAGACCCTGGGCTTGCGTTCAGTTAAGACGTGAAAATGATAAGGGCACAATGTTTAATCTTGTGGGCTTTCAGACGAATCTCAAATTCGGTGAGCAGAAAAGAGTTTTTTCAATGATAACGGGGCTTGAAAATGCAGAGTTTGTCCGCTACGGTGTTATGCACAGGAATTCATTCCTTAATTCACCTGTTCTTTTGAATGCGGATTTTTCATTAAGAACAAACCCAAAACTGTTTTTTGCAGGTCAGATTACAGGTGTTGAGGGTTATATGGAATCTGCCTCAAGCGGTATTATGGCAGGTGTGAACGCTGTCCGCAGGGCAGAGGGCAAAGCACCGTTTGTTTTAAATACGGACACAATGATTGGTGCACTCTGCGATTATATCAGCGATGAAAGTGTTACAGATTTCCAGCCGATGGGTGCTAACTTCGGTGTTCTGCCTCCCATTGAACCTAAGATAAGAGATAAAAGTCAACGATACACGGCATTGGCAGAACGTGCCCTGAAGTCGCTGAAAACCTCTATGGAGAAAATGTGATGAAGATTATTATTGATGCATTCGGCGGTGATAATGCCCCTCTTGAGATTATCAAGGGTACAATGCTTGCTGTTGATGAGTACGGCATAGACGCGGTGCTTGTGGGTAATACAGATAAAATCAACGATTGTATAAATAAGAATAATATTAAGCTGAAAAATACCGAGGTTGTTAATGCCGAGGGTGTTATTGATATGTGTGATGATGCAAGGACTGTGCTTAAAGAAAAGGCAGACTCTTCAATGGCAGTCGGCGTTAAGCTTCTTAATGAGGGCAAGGGCGATGCTTTTGTAAT
>VSOH01000147.1 GCA_009774735.1 Clostridiales bacterium | reverse complement strand
CTATCAGGCAGATTCTAAACTTGCAGCGGAATTTTTTGCGTTTAAAGCTCAGTTTTATCAATATTCACCGAATAACGCTTTGCTGATTCATCTGCAGAATCCGCATGCAACCTTTGTTGCATCTTTTACAAAATGGAAGGATATGGGATATAGCCTCAAAAAAGGTGCTAAGCATATGAAAATCAGCAGACCGATAGAAAGTGCTAAATTCCCTCGTGATGTTAATGGCAAAACAAAAATGATTGATGTTAAAAATGCAACTGCTGAAGAAAAATCAAAAATAGCAAATGGTGAAATCAAGGTTGAGAAAGTAAAAAAATTTGTTCCACACCAGGTTTTCGATATATCTCAAACTACTTGCCCTCCTGAAGATTATCCTAAAATATACAGTATGGGCGTTCCTGACATAGAGAAAGCACAGTTATATGAATGTATTGCAGAATATGCTAAAGACAGCGGTTTTAGCGTTACTGAGGAGGATATGTCATCAATTTCATTGAATGGGTATTATAAGCCGTCTGACGATAGTATTCATATTAATTCATTATTACAGGATAGTAAAAAGCTTGAAACAATGGCTCACGAATTGGCTCACGGTGTTTTACATAAAACTACTACCCAGCCTACAGAAATAGCAGAATTTGAAGCTGAAAGTTTCGGAACTATGCTGCAGCGTAAATTAGGCATTCCTGTGAGTGAAGACAGCAAACGTTATATTAAAAATTATTTTGAAAAATCAAATTCACTTACTAAAGCAAAGTTTGATATGAATGATACGCTTAACAGATTATCAAAAGCCTTCAAACACGTTTCAACCGGTATTGATAATAAAATCGAAGAAATGGGCTATGGTGCACCTCGAGAAAAGGGTCGGTCATTGTCACAAGCAAAAGCTCAAGCTGTAGACCCAGTGAAAATAAGCTCAAATTTTACTCAAGCTCTGTAGATGGTAAAAATACAGAGCAAAGTGTTATGAGTAAATTCAAAAGCAAGAGAGGTAAAAATAAAAGTGCAAAAACCAACACCACTTAGAATTGTATTATCAATTATAGTTGCCATAGTTTTTTATTCTTTTCTAACTGCCTTATTTTCAATAAATGAGATAATTAATTCTCAGCTTGAGGGATTTTTTAAAAGTTTGTCTGTTCTATGGGGCGTAAAACTATTAATATCCGCTTTGATGGGATTTTTGGTATTAATATACCAGGAGCAGAGATTGAACAATGTTGAAGATAAGGTTGTTGGTAACGGACAGTATGGTCGCTCTCGCTGGATGACTGATAAGGAAAAGCGAGAGAGCTATACATATGTTAAGGATGGTCAAGAACAATTACCGGGGTTTGTCATTGGCAGAGATAGCAACGAATGGATTGTAGAAACAAGTGATAAAACTGTTTGCCAGGTTGCACCTCCCGGCGGCGGTAAAACTAAATGTGTTTTTATACCAACTCTATATTACAATGCGAGGGTGAACAGAAACACAAAAGACAAAGGTGCAAGCTTGTTATCTCTTGACGTAAAAAGTGAAAATTTTAAATCATCGGGCTACGAGCTGAAGCAATCAGGTTATGATGTGCTGTTCCTGGATTTCCGTAATCCATCAGGAAGCTATCATTTTAATTTGATGAATGGAGTTAACAGTGAAATTGATTTAAGTAAAAATGCAGTATCAAAGGAAGAAAATATGCGCCACTATGCCAGAGCTGAAAGGTATGCAAAGCAGGTAAGTTCAAGTATAGTAAAAAATATAATGGGTGAAACAAAAGATAGCTCATCAGACTTCTTTGATAAAACTGCCCAGGGTTTAATTACCGGTCTGCAGCTTATGGTGTCACAGTATGGCTCTGATAATGAAAGGCATATAATTAGCGTTTTCAAATTGATAATTGAGCTTAACGGACTTATTGATAATGGAAATATCGAAGCCGGAAAGCAAAAGTCAAAGCTCATGGAGCTGCTGCAGTTCATTGATGATGAACGCATAACAGACTATGTAGGTGCATCGGTTAATGCAGACGTGCGAACATCAATGAATGTTTTCTCATCAGCCTTAGCTAAGTTGATTGAGTTCATCGATGCAGAGCTTGAGCAAATGATATGCGACCATTCTTCAGAAATTGATGCAAAGTCATTTATGGATAAGCCTACAGCAATATTTGTTATCTGTCCTGATGAAGACAGTAGCAGACACTTTTTTGCAAGCTTGTTTATCAGATATTTTACAACACAGTTAATAGACCTAGCAGAAACAAGCCCCGGTATGATATTGCCACGAAAGGTTTTATGCCTATGGGATGAATTCGGTAATATGCCGGCAATTAAGGATGTGGATGCATTGTTCACAGCTGCAAGATCAAGAGGTATCAGATTCTTGTATTCTCTGCAGAGTTTTAGTCAGCTTCAAAAGAATTACAATAAAACCTATGCTGATATTATTATGGATGCATCCCAGGTTCTGATGTTTACATTTTTATCTCCTGGAGCACTTGAAACCGCTAAGAAGCTTTCTGAAACATTAGGCAATCGAACTGTATTGTCAGGAAATATTAATCGAAGGCAAAGACCATTTGAACTATGGGAACAGGATGTTACAACCGGTCAGCAAATGATTAAACAGCCGTTAATGTTTCCGGATGATATATTATCGATTCCTATCGGTACGTGGGTTGTTATAAAGACCGGCGGTAAAACAGACCAAATTAAAATGAAAACGAAAACTCCTATGTATTCTGACTACTGTACTGTTAATCAAGAATATAGTGAGAATATAAAAAACGAGTATCACGATATTATGGTGCTTAGTGGTGATAAAATCAGAAGACTTGGAGCAATAGCAAAGAACAAACTAACAGTTGGTATGTTCGATTAACAAAAAAGCAGTCAGTTGTGCAAGAACACAAGTGGCTGCTTTCTCTATAAATTATAAAAGAACAAATAAAAAGGAACACAAATGAAAAGATTTATTAAAATACCAAATGCAGTATTTGAGCTGCAGCTTACACCTATGCAGCTTCTGACATATGCTGCCATTGTATCATTAAAAAGCAAAGAAAATTTTACAAGAGCAACAGGAAGGACAATAGCAGATAAATGTAATACTGCTCCGAACAGTGTTTATACAGCTATTCAGGAGTTAGAAAATTTAGGTCTGATAAAGAAGACGAATCATTATGAAAATGGTAAAAAAACCACAAACAGCTACAAAATAAATCCGATTTGTGGTAAGTTCACAAAGATAGAATATAACGTATTCGATTATAAGCTCTCTCCATCAGAGTTTGCAGCCTATGCAGTAATCAAAAGCAAAGCAAATCATGCAAGATTTGCTTTTCCAAGCTTGAGCCAAATCGCAAAGCTCGCCAATATCTGTATTGATACAGTAATAAAAGCTGTAAGGAAATTAGAGACAATTCATATCATTACATACAGCCATTATGTTCGTAAATGTGGCTGCTTTGGACACAATAACTATACGATTATTGATTTTATTAAAAAGACAATTACAGAGCATCAGACAAGCTCTGATTATATATTAAATGAAAATAAATATAATAGTATTAAGCATAAGCTCAAAAAAGCAGGCTTAAAATTTTTAAACAATATGTGGTACTCGAAATTTTGGGCAACTATATTAGACCCACTTAAGAACGTAGTTAGAAAAAAGAATAAATCTCTCTTTAATACACAATATCTATAACATTCAGAGTATAATAATATTAATAGAATAGGGGATATTCTGTCTTTTTGTGGATGCCGTTAATGTAAAATTCGGATTTTTTCTTTTCTAACGATGTAACAATATATTGTGTTGACAATGTGAGTACAATGTGATATAATATTGATGAAATATAAAGGAGGGATAAGTATGGCTAATATTAATATTAGAATTGATGAAGATTTAAAACAGTCTTTTGAGGAAATTTGTTCGGCTCTCGGTATGAATATGTCAACAGCCTTTACTATATTTGCTAAAAAGGTAGCGAGGGAAAAAAGAATACCTTTTGATGTTTCCTTAGAAACTCCAAATGATATTACTTTAAAGGCAATCGCACAAGCAGATGCTGAGGAAGACGTTTATGGTCCATTTAGCAGTGTATCTGAGTTGATGGAGGAACTTAATGCTTAGTATTAAATTTCAAGGTCAATTCAAGAAGGATTACAAGTTAGCAATAAAAAGAGGATGCGATCCTAAACAATTAGAGCAAGTGATTACTTTGTTGGCAAATGAACAACCATTACCACCAAAATACAAAGACCATCAATTAACAAATTCAAAGAATTATCTTAATGTGCGTGAATGTCATATTGAACCTGATTGGCTTTTGATTTATCGAATTGAAAAAGATGAACTGATATTAAGACTCATAAGAACAGGTACTCATAGTGATTTATTTTAGCGCATAAAAAAGGTGCGCACCTGGTGCGTACTCCTTTAGATAATAATACTTGATATTATTACAGACAGGGGATGTATATGATTTTTTCACTTAAACTAAATCAGGAAGATGCTGAATTATTTGAAAAGTATGCAGCACTCAACAATATATCTGTGTCTGATATGATTAGAAATGCTGTTTTAGAGAAAATTGAAGACGAGTTTGATTTGCAGTGTTATGAAAAAGCTATAGAAGAATATAGAAAAAATCCTGTAACCTATAGCCACGAACAAGCTGCAGCTATGTTGGAGTTGGGGAGTTATTTATAATAAAAAAAGGTACGCACCGGGTGCGTACCTTGTCACTCATTTAGTATTTATATCAATG
>VSOH01000146.1 GCA_009774735.1 Clostridiales bacterium | reverse complement strand
CTTATAATATAAACAGACCTTATTAGCATTGTTAGCGACAACATTATATAATTTTTGTTCTAAATTGTCAATATAAAATAATAAACATTTTTGCTTTCTGTGTCTAAATGCTATACAGTGTATAGTGTGTTAAAAATATATCAAATTTCTTTAATGATTTATCACTGTAAATGAGTAACTTGCAAAGAGATATTACATCATCTATAATATTAAACATAAAATTACTAAAATCTGGAGGGCGTATGGAACAAAGTAAAAGAAGCAGCTTCAGCGGTTCATTGGGATTTATTTTAGCCGCTGCCGGCAGTGCTGTAGGACTTGGAAACATCTGGCGATTTCCCTATTTAGCAGCAAAGGATAACGGTGGATTATTTATTTTAATTTATATCATCCTTGCACTTACCTTCGGCTTTACACTGTTAACAACAGAAATTGCCATAGGAAGAAAAACAAAGCAAAGCCCGCTTACTGCGTACAAGCTTATTAATAAAAAATTTGGTTTTATCGGCTCTATTGCAACAATAGTTCCCGTATTGATTCTGCCGTACTACTGTACAATCGGCGGCTGGGTAATAAAATACTTTATCACCTTCCTGACAGGTGATGGTGTTAAGGCTGCTGCCGACGGATATTTTACAGGCTTTATTTCAGACACAATTTCACCGCTGGCACTGATGGTTGTATTTCTGCTGATTACATCAATCGTAATCATAGGCGGTGTTAACAAGGGAATTGAAAAGTCAAGCAAGGTGCTTATGCCTATATTGCTTGTGCTTGTTATCGGAATTTCAATTTACTCTCTCACATTAAGCCACACAACAGCCGACGGTATCACAAGAACAGGTCTTGACGGATTAAAGATATACTTGATTCCAAGCTTTGAAAATATCACTGTTAAAGATTTCTTTATTACACTGATGGATGCTATGGGACAGTTATTCTTCTCAATCAGTGTTGCTATGGGTATTATGGTTGCATACGGTTCATATGTCAGTGATAACACAAACCTTATGAAATCAATTAATCAGATTGAAATTTTTGACACACTTGTTGCCCTGCTGGCAGGTCTGATGATTGTTCCTGCAGTATTTGTATTTATGGGCAAGGAGGGTATGTCTGCAGGTCCCGGACTGATGTTTGTTTCGTTGCCTAAGGTATTTGAAAATATGGGCAGCATCGGCACCGTAATCGGCATACTGTTTTTCCTTATGGTACTGTTTGCTGCTATCACCTCATCTGTATCAATTATGGAGGCAATTGTATCAAGCATTATGGACAGATTCCATTTTTCAAGAAAGAAAAGTGCTGTTATCGTTCTTATTTACGCTCTTGTATTCGGTGCAATTGTATGCCTTGGCTACAATAAATTCTACTTTGAGCTCAAGCTTCCTAACGGCTCCGTTGGTCAAATTCTTGATGTATTTGATTATCTCAGCAACAATATTCTTATGCCGCTGCTTGCACTGTTTACCTGCATTCTTATCGGCTGGGTTGCCAAGCCAAAAACAATCATTGACGAGGTTACAAAAAACGGTGAAAAATTCGGAAGAAAATTTGTTTATACAGCAACAATTAAATTCATAGCTCCGATACTTCTGTTCATTCTTCTGCTTCAAGCGACAGGTATTATCAAATAACAACATTTTATATCAAAATCCCTGCTGTTGTTCAGCAGGGATTTTTTGTGCATATTCTACAAATTCTCAAATACCCATTGCAATATTTTGTCAATATGTTATAGTGTTATTAGCAATAAAAAATAGTTGCCGAATTAAGTATATGGGGGTAAAAAGATGAACGAATACATTGAAAATGTAATCAAAACAGTTGAAAGAAGAGATAATGCCAAGCCTGAATACATACAGTGTGTTAAAGAGGTATTCCGTTCCCTTGAGAAGGTAATTGAACAGCATCCCGAATACGTGGAAGATGACCTTTTAACACGTATGGCAGAGCCTGACAGGCTTATTACATTCCGCATCGCCTGGGTCGATGATGCAGGAAAAACACAGATTAACCGCGGCTACAGAGTCCAGTTTAATTCAAGCATAGGACCATATAAAGGCGGACTTCGCTTTCACCCCAGCGTTAATTCATCAATTATGTATTTCTTAGGCTTTGAGCAAACCTTTAAAAACTCCCTTACAGGACTTCCGATGGGCGGTGCAAAAGGCGGTTCGGATTTTGATCCAAGGGGCAGAAGCAAGGGCGAAATTATGCGTTTCTGTCAGGCATTTATGACAGAGCTTTACAGGCATATCGGACCTAATGTTGACGTACCTGCCGGTGATATAGGCGTTGGCTCAAGGGAAATCGGATTTTTATTCGGACAGTACAAAAGAATATCTGACGCTTTTGAAAATGGTGTTATTACAGGCAAGGGATTGTCTTACGGCGGCTCATTAATCAGACCGGAAGCAACAGGCTATGGTGCTGTTTACTATACCTGTGAAGTATTCAAACACGAAAACGACAGCATAAAAGGCAAGACCTTCGCCATTTCAGGCTTCGGTAATGTTGCCTGGGGTGCCTGCAAAAAAATTGCTGAGCTTGGCGGAATACCTGTTACCGTATCAGGACCTGACGGATATGTTTATGATAAGGATGGAATTATTACCGAGGAAAAGCTGAACTATCTGCTTGAAATGAGAGCATCAGGCAGGGACAGATGTGAAGACTATGCTGACAAATTCGGTGTCCCTTTCTTCAAGGGTCAGAAGCCCTGGGGCGTTAAGGTTGATGTTGCTATGCCTTGTGCAACGCAAAACGAAATCGGAATAACGGAAGCAAAGCAGATTATTGCCAACGGCACTAAATATTACATTGAGGTTGCAAATATGCCGACAACAGAGGAGGCACTTAATCTGTTTATGGATACCGAAGGTGTCATTGTTGCACCATCAAAGGCTGTTAATGCAGGCGGTGTCTGTGTATCAGGTCTTGAAATGAGTCAGAACAGCCAGCGTCTTTCTTGGACTGCCGAAGAGGTTGACAAAAAACTGCATACAGCTATGATTAATATACACAATAATTCAGTTGCTGCAGCAGAAAAATACAAGCTTGGCTATAATCTTGTTGCCGGCGCCAATATTGCAGGCTTTGAAAAGGTTGCAGAGGCAATGATGGAGCAAGGTATTTATTAAATAATCGACAAAAAAGCAGTGTTTGCAGCACTGCTTTTTTTAACAATTAACTATTGTCATAGTATAATCTATCTGCTATAATGTTTGTGCAAACTAAATTTAGAGAGGAACTGCTATGGGAGGATTTTTTGCAACTGCATCTAAAGAGGATTGCGTTTTTGACCTGTTTTTCGGAACCGACTACCATTCACATCTTGGCACAAGACGTGCCGGTATGGCTGTTTACAGTCCTGAATACGGCTTTGATAAAGCAATTCACAACATTGAAAATGCACCATTTAGAACAAAATTCACGAAAGAATCAAATGAAATGAAGGGCAACTACGGTATTGGCTGTATATCCGATTTTGAGGCTCAGCCGATTTTAGTTCGCTCACATCACGGCACCTTTGCAATCACAACTGTGGGTAAAATCAACAATGCGGATGAAATAGTTGATCAGATAGTGAAAACAAACACCCACTTTTTTGAAATGCAAAACGGCGACATAAACCCCACAGAGCTTGTAGCTGCTATTATCAATCAAAAGGATAACTTTATCGACGGCATCAGATATGCTCAGGAGCTTATTGACGGCTCAATGAGTATGCTTATTTTAACACCAAAGGGTGTTTACTGTGCAAGAGATAAAATGGGCAGAACTCCCATCGTTATCGGTAAAAAGGCTGAGGGCTACTGTGCAAGCTTTGAAAGCTTTGCCTTTCTTAATCTCGGCTACACTGATTATAAAGAGCTGGGACCCGGTGAGGTTATCGTTATGACCGAAAATGAGGTTAAAACCTTAGTACCTGCCGGTGATAAAATGAAAATCTGCACATTCCTGTGGATTTATTATGGTTATCCGAGCTCATCATATGAGGGTATCAGCGTTGAAAAAATGAGATATAAATGCGGACAGGCTCTTGCTAAAAGAGATGATGCTAAGCCTGACATCGTTGCAGGTGTTCCCGACAGCGGTATTGCACACGCTATCGGCTATTCAAATGAATCCGGAATCCCATTTTCAAGACCTTTTGTTAAATATACTCCGACATGGCCTCGTTCCTTTATGCCGACACATCAAAGCAAAAGAAATCTGATTGCCAAAATGAAGCTTATTCCGATCCACGATCTGATTGAAGGCAAAAGCCTTTTGCTCATTGACGATTCAATTGTTCGCGGAACTCAGCTCAGAGAAACAACAGAGTTCTTATACGACAGCGGTGCAAAAGAGGTGCATATACGCCCCGCCTGCCCGCCATTGTTCTATGGCTGTAAATATTTGAATTTCTCACGCTCAAGCAGTGAAATGGAATTGATTACACGAAGAGTCATCAGCGAGCTTGAGGGTGACAATGTAAGTGATGAAGTTCTTAAGGAATATACTGACCCGGACAGTGAAAAATACCATAATATGGTTGATGAAATTTGTAAAAAGCTTCATTTCACTTCACTTAAATTCCACCGTCTTGATGATATGATCGACGCTGTCGGAATAGGTGCTGACAAGCTTTGCACATACTGCTGGAATGGTGAAGAATAAACAGAATAAAAAACCGCCGCTGAATCGTCAGCGGCGTCAGCCTGTAGAAAAACCCTAAATCCGGAAAGGATTTAGGGTTAAATTTTTAAGATTAATGAAAAATATGCTGATGT
>VSOH01000145.1 GCA_009774735.1 Clostridiales bacterium | reverse complement strand
TTTCTATTGTTGATTGAAGAAATGAGCAAATCTATTTTATCTTTTACAGTTTCACTCATTTGAGATCTGAGTTTCTTTTGCTCCTTATATATTTCAATTCTATCATCAGCAAAAATTTGCCTTGATAGATTCATCTTTAACTGTTCAAGACGGTCTTTCGTTATGAATGCCTTTTGACCTTTTGAGAACATTACCAGATGTATATGAGGATGATAAGATTCGTTATGGAAAGCACCGTACCATTCTAAGTTGGAGTAGGGTATTCCAAGTGCTTTTGCAAAATTCATTTTGTTTTCTCTGACTAAACTCATCCACTTTTCAGCGTTATCATATCCAAGCCGTGTGGCATCTTCTCTTGAAAGGGAAATAATATATGTATGAACATTATCTTTTTGATTTGCAACTCGGTTTGCAATTTTATCAAGATTATCAACAGGAACATTAACATCTGAAAATAATCCGTGCTTTCCATATGTTTCTACTCCCGGTCTGTGTGCTATGTAATCAATATAATTTTCTCTTTTTGCAACCATATCCAAGTTGTAATCAAGTGTTTGTGTGATTAAATCAGAGGCAGAACCCCTTGTTCCTTTTTCAAAATATACTTTGTATTCTTCTGAATTAATTGCAGAAGGGAAGTCAGATATTAACTGTTTAATCAGTTCTTCCTGATATTTAGTAACCTTTTTACCTCTCCAACATTCATCAGTGAATTCAACTCCATCTCTTTTCGCAATATATTTGATTAAGTTTTTTGCATTGGCTTTCGAGTCGGGACTCATATATCTCCACTTAACAATCAGTTGACTCATTCGTCACCTCGCTGATAATGAATTGCTTTTTCAAAATCTATTACGCCTTGAGCTCTTTTTATATCCACAATACACTTGTTTCTTAATTGCCTTAATTCTTCATCATTGTAATCACATGATGCAGCTTCAAAGTGTATCAGCATTGATAATTGCAAAGCCATATTGTATACGGATTTAATTAAATCCTTTTTCATATTATCAAGTTTTGGGAACAAGGTTTGTACAAATACATCTGCGATATAATCCTCTGCGATACTGCTTTCAACATATCCACAGTAAAATCGTATTGCTCTATCTATAAATTCTGAACGGCTTTTACAGTGATCAAGCGGATAAACCCTATCAGCCTTTTTTATATTTTCATTAGACAGCCACAATGAATATCGACCTTTTTCTGAAAAGGGAGTATCTTTAATTTCCATATTTACCACACCCTTTCGGCATACATTTTTATTGTTGCTGTTATTGTATATTTTTGCTTTTGTACGCTGAATGAGATTTTTAACAGCGTATATTGAATTTTTGAAAATCGGCGAGCATTGCTCGACGATGTGAGTCGGAACTGCGTTCACGGCGCAGTTCCTTATTCCTGCACAGAATTAGAACCTGAAGAGTTCTATTCTTTTTTTCTGATTTTTTCATATCTTTTGTATCTTGGACATGAAATCAGTTCTACTCTAAAACTTTGTTTGCAGCTATTAACGCATCGCAGACAGTGTTTGTTATATGCTATTTTTCCTTTTTCAGTTCTGAAAAAAGCAGTATCATTTTTCAATTTGTCAACCTCTTTCATTTTGGAGAAGAAGTGCCGTATTTTTGGCTCAATTTTTCTCTACAATCGATTTTTATTTTTAAATGGTATCCCTTGTCCAACCTCGTTTTAAGTTTGCTTAAATTGGCAGACAGGGGATTTTAAATTTGTTTTATTCATCTTGTTTATATATTACCGTTCACTATGTGACCGGTATAGTTCTAGTGACGAACACCATTATTAATGAAAAACTCCCATGCGTCATCGAATGGGAGAATTAGATAATGGTTATTTTTCATAGTCATCATACCGTTTTTATTTTCTTTCATAACCTGTATACGATCTACAAGTCTTAACTGAACTAATTTATCTATAGCTTTTACAGCAGAGCTCTTTGAAATTCCAAGCACTCTTGAAATTGTTGCAAGACTGGGCCAGCATTCTTTCTTCTTTCCTGCACAGCAAACAAGATATGAATATACCGAAATTTCATATTTGTTCAGATTGAAAGAAACATTATCCTCATATAGCCTTTGAATAATTGTATAGAGTTTACGAAGTAAAACATAAAACTCTTTATCAGGTTTAGGTTTGGGAATATATCCAGCAATCAACACTCTGATAAAAGAAGATTTAGTTAGTCCTGTCAGCCGGACTTTCTTGTTTAAATCATCTGCTTCTTCCTGTGTCATTCGAAGTCTAACAACTACATCTTTGTTCATTACTTTCAATCCTTTCTTTCTATTATTTTGCACTTTGTATAAGTGCGGGTTTTAGGGTGTCCCTAACGAGTACCGTTACATAATTAAACCAATCGGTTGCTCCTGCTCATAATCCTCATTGTAACTACCATCGGATGATATGTCTTTAAGTCCATGAGCAAGGCGTTTTTCCTGTTCTTTTGATAACTGTTTTCTGTCAACCTGATTGTTCAGATTATCGAATCTTTTCTTGGCACTTGTATTAAACATATCTGCAAGTATGCTCACAACAGAAGATAAAACCATTCCGTTGTCTGTGTAATTCCATTTTTGATATGGAATATTACAGTCCATATTCAGTACAGCCTCAATGATTTTGTTTTTGATTGATCTGAATTCTTGGTTGTCCTTAATCGGAATGAACTTGTTTTTGTTGTCATGGTACAACGAAAGTTTTTGATTGTTAATCTCATTCCATTTGGCATAGAGTTCAGATAAATTTTCATCTTTCATCAGTTCAGTCAGAATATTATTAACTGTATCCTTGATTCGTTTCGGCAGGTATCCGTATATTTTCTTACCATTGCAGTTATCAAGTTGTGTTCTCAATTCTAAAATAAGATTGAATAGTTGAGGAGTCGGTTCAAAAATATAGTTGCTGTCATCCAAAACATTTTCAAACAGTTCGTCAAATTCATCTTTCAATTTGTTTCTGTACTCTGTCTGCTTTTCAAGTAATTTGTACTGTTCATTGCGAAAAATATCATTACCGAATGCACTTCGCATGGATTCAATGCCCTTGTTCGTCAGATAACCTTGTCCTGATTTTGAATAAACAAGCAAGTGGATGTGAGGATGATGCGTTGTATTATGGAATGCAGCATACCATTGTATATCGCTCGGCTGAATGTTATGTGCCTTAGCAATCTCAATCATATTTTTTCTGACTTGCTTTTTCCAACGGTCAGCATTGTTATAACCAAGCCGTTCTGCATCCTCTCGCTTCAAACTAATCACATGAGTCCACACAATTCCGTTGTGGTTTGCGACATCATCAGCCACTTTATCCAAATCAATCTTATCATCAGTCTGTGAAAACAAACCATGCTTTCCTAATTTTTCTACTCCCGGTCGTTCTGCAATGTATGTTACTAATGCATTCAGTTCTTCGGCTCTGTCAGCATTTCGTTCTATGAATGTATCAATAAATTCAGTTACATTTGACTTAGAAGAATTGTTTTCATAGTCCTTGTACTCTAAATATTTTTTAGATTCAGGATAATGTTTTGTGATAGAGTTAATTAATCTCTGCTGACTTTTCGTTGCAGGACTGTTATCAATTCCATTCGGAAGTTTCTCAACACCTTCACGAGTACCCATATATTTTACGAGTTTACCAACATTGGAACGCTTTGGATTTCTAAAATATCTGCTTGTAAATATTATTTTAGCCATAGCACTCCTTTGCTAAATCGTTATCGGATATTATTGAATTGAAATCAATTATGCCGTTCATTGATGCAACTTTTTGAGCACAAAGATAGTCAAGCCTTTCATCAAACTCATTGTTAATTCGATATTGTGTACTTAAAAGACAATTCTGTTTTGCCGATTCAACTGCTAATTTGAATATCATTTCCGATAAACAATCCTGCAAAGATTCCACCTGATTTTTGATTTCGTTGCTGATTAATGGTGCAACATAATCAACACTTTGTTTGTGCATCAGATAGCCGATATAGAAATTCACGGCTGATCTGACGAATGAGCTTTTGTTGTCATCATACGAAAAAGGCAACGCTTTTTCGATTTCTTCTATCATTTCCGGATGCATCCAGAATGAATATTTCTTCATATTTTCCATTTTGACCTCCAATCTCGCATACGCCTGTTATGACGCATACGCAATAATTTCTGAAATACCTTGAAATTCGGTCGGCTCTGCCGTCCGATGTAAACTGTCAGGCGTCACAGCATACGCCTGACTTTAACCTGCTTAAAATAATCATCGGGAATATTGATGATATTCTGTGATTATTTGCTTAAAAATAACTGCTGTTTTCAGTTATTACAATTACAAATTCATATTGTGTTTCATCTGCCTTTCTGACCTCGACAAATGCCCACAAATCGAGTTTTACTGCTTTTTTGAGTAGTTTGCTTATTCGATTTTTCTTTCTCATTTTTTGTTGAGAGGGGTTTTAATATTGTTTGTCATCATTTTATGAACCGGGGGTGGTTCAAATTTTGTGGACGGTATAGATGTTGCTCTGTTGTGCATTATCCAAATATCTTTTTGCTACATCAACATAACCTTTATCTTTCAGACTTTTAATAGCCTTGCGACATGAGTTTTCACACATACCACAGTAATGAGCAATGTTCGGTACTGACCAATAGCTTTGGTCTCTTTTGTCTTTTGCTTTGGTCAAGAATGAATAAACCACAAACTCATTCGGCGTTAGATCTTCATCAAATATTTTGTTTGGCAAAGTAAAATAATTTCCGTTAATGCTATC
>VSOH01000144.1 GCA_009774735.1 Clostridiales bacterium | reverse complement strand
TTGCAAGATAGTATAATATGTGTTAAAATCTTTTTGTTAAAAATTTAGTTATATTGGAGTGATAAAATGAGCGGACATAACAAATGGAGCACTATCAAAAGAAAAAAGGGTGCTAATGACGCTGCCAGAGCCAAGGTATTTACCAAAATAGGCAGAGAGCTTGCTGTAGCAGTTAAAAACGGCGGTCCTGACCCAAATAATAACGCTAAGCTCAGAGATGTTATTGCAAAAGCGAAGCAAAATAATGTTCCTAACGATAACATTGACAGAATGCTCAAAAAGGCTGCAGGTGATACTGACAGCGCAAACTTTGAGGAAATCGTATACGAGGGCTACGGTCCGTCAGGTATTGCGGTTGTTGTTGAAACACTTACAGATAACAGAAACAGAACTGCCAGCGAAGTACGCCACTACTTTGACAAGGCAGGCGGTAATATGGGTACACCCGGCTCAGTAACCTTTATGTTTGGTAAAGAGGGCGTTATCGTTATCGAGAAAGAGGATGTTGACGAGGATCAGCTTATGGAGGATGCTCTTGAAGCCGGTGCAACAGATTTCCTTACTGATGACGAGGATATTTTTGAAATCAGAACGGAAGCAACAGATGTGGGTGCAATCCGTGACGAGCTTGAAGCAAAGGGTTACAATATTGTATCATCAGAGCCTGCATATATCCCGCAGACATACACTCGTCTTGAAAATCCTGATGATATGAAAGCAATGTCAAAAATGATTGATATGTTTGATGAAAACGAAGATGTTCAGAACATCTGGCATAACTGGGAAAACGAGGACGAATACGAGGGTTAATCTTGATATAACAAAAACCGAAGGTGACTTACCTTCGGTTTTTGATTTTAGAAACATCTATAACTCAATATAATATGGGCAGATATTTGTATACTGTCCGTTCTTTAGGCGGAAGCCGTCAGGGATTGTACCGAGCTGCGTAAAGCCTATACGTTCATAAAGATGCCTTGCGTGAATATTGCTCTCAACAACTGCGTTGAACTGAAGTATTTTAAAGCCGTATAATCTCCCCTGTTCCATACAGTCAAGCACTAATTTTTCACCGATATGCTGACCGCGGCAGCCTTTGTCAACTGCATAGCTCGCATTACAGATATGACCGCATCTGCCGATATTATTCGGGTGCAGAATATAAAGTCCCACTATTTTTCCGTCAGCCTCTGCAACTGCGGTATAGCTTTGCGATGAAAAGAACGCATAGCCTTCCTTTTCATCAAGACAGTTTTCCTGTGGAAACGCCATTCCCTCCTCCACAATATCATTCCAGATAGAAATCATTTGCAGAATGTCTGATTTATTAAATTCACGAATAATCAATAGAACACCTCTTTAAACTCTGCTTTATCGCTCTTCTCTGAAATAGGACAAGCCAAGTGACTGAGGTCCGCAGTTTTCTTTTTTATTCTTGATACTTACAAAAATCAAAACAATAATTGTTACAATGTACGGAAGCATTTTGAAAAGCTCCTGTGTACGCAGTGCAAGACCCGGTATAAACAGATAAACAATATACAGACCACCGAAAATAATTGAGCCGAATATGCCCATATTAGGTCGCCAGATTGCAAAAATTACAAGTGCGATAGCAAGCCATCCTCTGTCGCCGAAGCCCTCATTTGACCACACACCGCAGGCATAGTCCATAACATAGTAAAGACCGCCCAAACCTGCAATCATACTGCCGATACAGGTTGCCAGATATTTAGACCTATTGACATTAATACCTGCCGCATCCGCTGTTGCAGGATTTTCGCCAACAGCACGAAGATGAAGACCGCCCTTTGTCTTTTTAAGGAAAAAGGCACAGGCAATTGCAATAATTACTGCAGCATAGGCAAGAAAGCCATATGACAAAAACACCTCGCCAAACCAACCGGTACTTTTTGCACCGGGCAGAGAATGCCTGAAAAAGTTGCTTGTTGTGGTCAAAGCAACAGATGGCACATCTGCACCTGTCAGCTTTATCAGCGAGCCGCCGAAAAAGTTACCGAAGCCCACACCGAAGGTTGTAAGCGCAAGACCTGTTACATTCTGATTGGCACGGAGTGTAACAGTAAGGAAGCAGTAGAGCAGTCCCATAAGAAATGAACCAAGCAGACAGCAAAGCAATGGAATCATTACTGCAAGAAAACCGTTTGCATCATCAGGACTTGCCAGCGAATTTTCATAAAAGAATGCACCAATAACACCGCTTATACCGCCAACATACATTATACCCGGTATACCAAGATTAAGGTTACCGGATTTCTCAGTCATGATTTCACCCGTTGAGCCGAAAAGCAACGGAACACCCTGCATAACAGCACGCTGGAGAAAAGTAATAATTGTTCCGGTTATCATTTACTTTACCTCCTTATCTGAACGATGAAATTTAAGCTGATAATTAATAAAGAATTCCGAGCCGATAATAAAGAACAGAATAATACCTGTAATAATATCGGCAAATGACTCATTAAAGCCGTAAACTGTTGATATTTCACCGGCACCGCAGTTCAGGAATGCCAGCAGCAGTGAGGTGAGCACCATAACAACAGGATTGAATTTAGCAAGCCAGGACACCATAATTGCAGTAAATCCCCTGCCCCCTGCTGTTGTTGTGCTGATTGTATGGTTAGTACCGCCTACAAGGAGCAGACCTGCTATACCGCAGATTGCACCTGACAGTGCCATTGTTCTTAAAATTACCTTTTTAACATTAACACCAATATATCGTGCCGTGTTCTCACTTTCACCGACAACCGTAAGCTCATAGCCATGCTTGCTGTATTTCAGATAAATATACATAAACACAGTTAACGCAAGTACAACAATAACATTAAGCAGATAGTCATAATTGCCGATAACGGGCAGCCAGCCATCGTGCGTAGCCTGATTGATAATACCGATATTACTTGAGCCTTTAGGATTTTCCCAATACATTTCAAAATAAGAAACAAGCTGAATACCGACGTAGTTCATCATCAGTGTGAACAATGTTTCATTCGTATTGAATTTAGCCTTAAAAAACGCAGGAATTAATGCCCATACTGCACCTGCAAGCATACTTGCCGCAATCATAACAATAATCAGAACTGCATTCGGAAGCTTGCCTCCAAGCATTATCATACAGCCTGCTGTTGCAAGTCCGCCGATCAGCACCTGACCTTCAGCGCCGATATTCCAGAACCTCATTTTAAAGGCAGGCGTAACCGCAAGTGAAACACACAGCAGCATTGCAAGATTCTGCAAAAGCTTCCATACTCGCCTTGATGAGCCGAAGGCACCGTCAATCATTGTGCCGTATACACTTATAGGGTTTTCTCCTGTCAGAAGCATGGTAACAATACCTGCTGCTATCAGTGCAATTATAATTGCCGCCAGTCTTATACCCCATGATTTATATGCAGGAAGTGAATCCCTTTTTGCAATATGAAAAGGAGGCTCATGTTTTTTTACTTTTTCACTCATTATTCACCCTCCTTGTCTGCACTCTTCGTCATAAGAAATCCGATTTCTTCCTTAGTAGCTGTTTTGCCGTCAACAATTCCTGTGATTCTGCCTGAATTCATAACCATAATTCTGTCACAAAGCTCAAGCAGCACATCCAGATCCTCACCCACAAAAATAATTGCCGTACCCTTTTTCTTCTGTTCTGTAAGAAGATTATAAATTGTATAGGACGAGTTAATGTCAAGACCTCTTACAGGATACGCAACCATAAGCACCTTTGGCTGTGCAGCAATTTCTCTGCCCACAAGCACCTTCTGAACATTACCGCCCGACAAACGTCTGACAGGCGTAGTTGCTCCGGGCGTCACAACCTCAAGGTCATTAATAATTCTATCGGCTAAGCTCTTAGGTCCTTTTCTGTCAAGAAATGATGTTCTGCCTGATTTATATGAGCGAAGCATCATATTGTCAATAATATCCATATTTCCTACAAGACCCATACCAAGCCTGTCCTCCGGTACAAAGGACAGTGCAACACCGAGCTTGCGGATTTCCCTTGGACTTTTGCCCACAAGCTGCTGAGGACCAAGGTCATCAGGCTTATAAAGAACACTTGATTTTTTGGTGGTAATTTGTAAGCCTGCAATAGACTCAAGCAGTTCCTTCTGCCCGCAGCCTGAAATACCTGCAACACCAAGTATTTCACCGCCGTAGGCATTGAACTTAACATTTTCAAGTGCAAGTGAACCATCTCTGTTAACAACAGTCAAATTTTCAACAACAAGTCTTTCAACAGGATTCTCAGGCTCTTCCCTTTTTATATTAAGGTCAATTTTTTCGCCCATCATCATCTCTGTCAATGACTGCTCTGTTGCATCACAGGTATTGACCGTACCGACATATTCACCCTTACGCAGTGTAGTAACTCTGTCGGAAATGTCAAGCACCTCGTGGAGCTTATGTGTAATTATGATAATTGATTTATTATCCGCACGCATTCGGCGGAGAATATCAAATAATTTTTCAGTTTCCTGCGGTGTTAAAACTGCAGTCGGCTCGTCCAGAATAAGGACGTCAGCACCTCGATACAGCACCTTAATAATTTCCACTGTCTGCTTTTCGGAAACAGACATTTCATAAATTTTTTTGTTTAAATCAATAACAAAGCCATATTTGTCAGTAATTTCGCGTACGCGCTTTTCTGCCTCTTTAATATTAAATTTTTTGCCGTCGTTAATACCAAGCACAATATTTTCAGTAGCCGTGAATACATCAATCAGCTTGAAATGCTGGTGAATCATACCTATTTTATACTTGAATGCATCTTTAG
>VSOH01000143.1 GCA_009774735.1 Clostridiales bacterium | reverse complement strand
TATAAAATCCTAATCCGTTTTAGAAATTCCCTTAACTTAAAGATTATAAAAACTATTGAAAAGATACAAAATATAACTTATAATGAAGATAAACTATGACAAACTACTCAGGAGATTTGCTATGAAAAAATCATTAAACGGAAAATGGTATTTTAAAGAGGTAGGCACACAATATTGGTATGATGCAATCGTGCCCGGCTGCAACTTTTTGGATTTAATGTCAAACGGCAAAATTCCCGACCCGTTCATCGGTTTAAATGAAGCTAAGGTTACTTGGGTTGGTGAAAAAGATTGGGAATATAAAAAGACTTTTATCATAAAAGAAAAAGCCTTGAATTACAACGATATTCTTTTGAACTGTAAAATGCTTGATACCATATGTGATGTATTAATTAACGACAAGCTGCTTTTTAAAGGCAACAATTGTTTTAAGTCATACAGCTACTCAATTAAGGATTTTGTTGAAATCGGTGAAAATGAGCTTCGTATCATTTTTCATTCACCTGTAAACTATGTAAGCAAAAAATATGAGCAAATTCCCGCTCCGATTAATTCAAATGGTCAAAATGGAATTGTGCACATCAGAAAACCTCAATGTCATTTCGGATGGGACTGGGGTCCCGTTTTGCCTTGCAGCGGTATTACAAGGGATATTGAGCTTGAATTTGTTGAGGACGGCAGAATCAACTATCTTTCCGTCACACAAAATCACAGTGACAATATTACAATCCGTGTTAATGCAGATTTGACATTATATAATGATGATGCTGAATGCTTCCTTACAGTCGAAACACCTGACGGTGAGGTTTTTCATCACTGGGGACGCAGTCACGATTTTGTAATTGAAAATCCTAAGCTGTGGTGGACCAAGGAGCTTTCAGGCAGTGATGAACAACCGTTGTATACAGTAAAAGCAGTCATTTTCAATAACGGCAAAGAAATCTGCTGGGAAGAAAAGAAAATCGGTTTAAGAACAATCGAGCTTAACCGTGAACGTGATGAATACGGACAGAATTTCCAATTCAGATTAAACGGCGTACCGCTCTTTATTAAGGGTGCAAACTACATACCTCCCGACAGCTTTATAACACGATTCAGGACCAGGGAGCTTAACTATCTGCTGGATGCCGTACAGTTTTCAAACATAAATATGCTGCGTATATGGGGCGGCGGATACTATGAAAGCGACAGCTTTTATGAAGCCTGCGATAAAAGAGGTATTCTCATCTGGCAGGATTTTCAGTTTGCCTGTCAGGCTTATCCCTTCTTTGACAACGAGTTCTTGGATAATGTCAAGGAAGAGGTTGAATACAACGTAAAAAGACTTTGTCATCATCCCTCACTGGCTATCTGGTGCGGAAATAATGAAATTGAAGATATGCATATGTCCTGGGTACATATGACCAAATATGTTGACTGGACAGAAAAATTCTTCTATAACATTCTTGAGCCGGAAATAAGAAAATATGATAAACAAACTCATATACACAGGGCTCTCCAATCGGAATTTCACACAACAAGGGTGTAAGCTCGGATAATGTCGGCGATACGCACCTCTGGGGAGTATGGCACGGACTTAAGCCAATGGATTATTACCGCAAGCGTATGACTCGCTTCTGCAGTGAATTCGGTTTTGAAAGTCTGCCTGATATCAAGGCAATCGAAAGATACGCACAACCGGAAGACTACAATCTTGACAGCGATGTATTTAAAGCACATCAAAAATGTGCAAGCGGCAACGACAAAATGGTTTACTACATTGCATCACGTTTTAATCTTCCAAAAAGATTTGAGGATTACATCTACCTTTCACAGGTAACACAAAATGAATGCATCGCAGATGCAACCGAGCATTGGAGAAGAAATAAAGGCAGATGCAACGGCTCTATGTACTGGCAATTGAATGACTGCTGGGGCGTATGCTCATGGTCAAGCATTGACTACTATGGCAACTACAAAGCACTGCAGTATGGTGCAAAGCACTTTAACGCTCCCCTATCCGTTTCTGTTGAAGATACAGAGGAACACATCAAAGTATTTGTGCTTAATGACCTTAACAGTGAACAATCAGTTGAAGCTGAATATATAATATTTGACTTTGAAAAGGGAACTCTTGAACAGCACAGAACAGCCGTTGAGATTAATGCACTTGAAAACAGGCTGATGTTTGAACTTGATGTCAATGAAATCAAGAGAGTGTACGATTACAGAAAAACAGGAATCTGTGCAAGGCTTTATCAGAATGGCGTGCAGATTAATCAGAAGGTTGTTCTGCTTGACAATGAAAAAAAGCTTTGTCTTCCGAAGGCAAAGCTTAAAACAAGAATTACGATTGAAGATAAGCAGTTAAGATTAACAATTAAAACCGATAGCTTTGCAAGACTTGTAAAAGCCGAAAGCAACAGATCCTCGAATCCGTTCAGTGATAATTTCTTTGATATTCTGCCAAACGAAACAAAGGAAATCACGATTTTATCCGATAAAGCCATGAGAATTCGAGAGCTTGCGGAAAGCATAAAAATTTACAGCTTAAGCGATATTAAATTTGACTACTGCAAACTCAATGCAATAGGAAAGCAACTCAAGGTTTATCTTTCACCTGTTAATATCGGAAATGCGGTTTACCACGGCAAGCTTTCAAAGGATGTAAAATTCTAAACAGCAACAAAAAAACACTTCCCAAGTGGGAAGTGTTTTTATCATATTGATGTATTTATTAATACATTCCGCCGCCCTGTGCTGCTGCCATAGCTGCTGCCTGTGCTGCATCTGCCTGCGGGTCCTTAATATCTGTAACAAGACTTTCAGTAGTAAGCACCATTGCCGCAACCGATGCTGCATTCTGGAGTGCTGAACGAGTTACCTTAGCAGGGTCAACAATACCCTCCTCTATCATATCGCAATACGCACCTGTTGCAAAATTCAGACCATAGCCTGTTTTATTTGAGGTCTTAATTTTATCAACGATAACAGAGCCCTCTGCACCTGCATTAAGTGCAATCTGTCTGACAGGCTCTTCAAGTGCCTTAACAACAATTGCAACACCTGTTTTGAAATCTGCATCGTCAGTATCAAGCAGAGCCTCTACAGCAGGAATAGCATTGATAAGAGCAACACCGCCGCCTGCAACGATGCCCTCTTCCACTGCAGCCTTTGTTGCAGCAAGAGCATCCTCTATTCTGAGCTTCTTCTCTTTCATTTCCGTTTCGGTAGCAGCACCAACCTTGATAACTGCAACACCGCCTGCAAGCTTAGCAAGACGCTCCTGAAGCTTTTCTCTGTCAAAGTCTGATGTACTGTTATCAATAGCAGTCTTAATCTGACCAACTCTGTTCTTGATTTCAGCTGCATCGCCTGCACCGTCAACGATGATTGTGTTTTCCTTGGTAACCTTAACCTGACGAGCCTTACCGAGCATTGCCATTGTGGCATCCTTAAGCTCTAAACCAAGGTCACTTGTAATAACCTGACCGCCTGTAAGAACAGCAATATCCTGAAGCATATCCTTTCTTCTGTCACCAAATCCGGGAGCCTTAACACAAACACAGGTGAATGTGCCGCGCAGCTTATTAAGAAGGATTGTCTGGAGCGCCTCGCCCTCAACATCCTCAGCAACAATCACAAGCTTCTGACCTGACTTGAGAACTGCCTCAAGAAGAGGAAGAATATCCTGAACTGTTGAAATCTTTTTGTCTGTAATAAGAAGCATTGCGTCATCAATAACAGCTTCCATTTTATCGGTATCTGTCACCATATAAGGTGAGATATAGCCACGGTCAAACTGCATACCCTCAACAACCTCGCAGACAGTATCAGCAGTTTTTGACTCTTCAATAGTGATAACACCATCAGCAGAAACCTTATCCATAGCATCTGCGATAAGTGAGCCTACATATTCATCAGCAGCAGAAACAGTAGCTACACGGGAAATATCTTCTGAGCCCTTAACCTGCTGTGAATTAGCCTTAACTGCCTCAACAGTTGCATCAACAGCAGCCTTGATACCGTTTTTAACAGCCATTGGGTTAGCACCTGCAGCAACATTCTTCATACCCTCACGAACAAGAGCCTGAGCAAGAAGTGTTGCAGTTGTTGTGCCGTCGCCTGCATCGTCATTTGTTTTTGATGAAACCTCTTTAACAAGCTGAGCACCCATATTTTCAAATGGATTTTCAAGCTCAATTTCCTTGGCAATTGTTACACCGTCATTTGTGATAAGCGGTGAACCGTATTTTTTGTCAAGTACTACATTGCGTCCCTTTGGACCAAGTGTGATTTTTACAGTATTTGCAAGCTTGTCAATACCTGCCTGCAGAGCCTTGCGAGCTTCCTCGCCATAAATTATATCCTTAGCCATAATTCAAATCTTCCTTTCAAATTATTCAACAACTGCAAGAATGTCACTTACAGAAATAATAGTGTATTCCACACCGTCAACCTTAACCTCAGTGCCTGAGTATTTGCTTGTAATAACCTTATCGCCTGCTTTAACGGTCATTGGGTTTTCATCAGTACCCGGACCTACTGCGACAACCTCGCTCATTTCAGGCTTTTCCTGTGCAGATGCCGCAAGAATAAGTCCGCTTTTTGTTGTTTCCTCAGCCTCAAAGGATTTAAGCAAAACCTTATCTGCCAATGGTTTAATATTCATAATATCACCTCTAAAAATATTTTGTGTTTTCACTTGTTAGCACTCAGATGCATCGAGTGCTAACAATTACTATTTTAGCAATATTTTTCCATTTGTCAAGAGTATTAACAGAATATTCAAAAAATATAGCCTGCTTATACT
>VSOH01000142.1 GCA_009774735.1 Clostridiales bacterium | reverse complement strand
CATTTAACGCACTATGAACTGTATAATCTTTACCTGATTTAATTTCTAATGGCACAACAGAAAGCTCATCATAATCATCAATCAGATAATCGACTTCACCTTTTTTGCGATTATCATAATAGAACAATTTAAAACCGTGTGCGATTAATTCCTGAGCAACAACTGATTCATAAACCGTACCGAGATTAATGCTTTTAATATCATCAAGAATAGCACGAATATTATTTCTGTAAAGTAATCCGGTTAAAATTCCAACGTCATTCAAATATAATTTCAAAAGATTTTTGCCGCTTGATTCTAATAAAGGAAAGGTCGGTTGAGATATAGCCTTAACCTCCAATGCAATACCTGAACTGATAAGATAATCGAACTCATTCTGATAATCTGAAAATCTTTTCCCTTTCTTATTTTCAATATTCTGCGCTACTACTCGCTTCTTTTTATTTTCTAAATTTGACGGAATCATATCGTAAATTCGACGGATTTTTAGTCTATTATCTTCATCATACTTAGACGCATCGGCAGCGTAATACTCATGTATTTCATTTTGAATTGTTCTTACATTTACGATATTTTTTGTTTCAAGATATGAATTTACAGCATCGGGCAGGCCGCCCACAAGCAAATACTTTTTGAATAAATCCATAATTTTATTATGTGTATTTTCGTCAAGACTTTCTTTTTTCAAAAACTTTTTATACAAGGACTCAATGGCAATCTGATTAAAACCGTTGGCAAGCAGAAACTCCTCAAAATCCAACGGATACATTTCCTTAACCTCTATACTACCCATAGGAATTGAGGTTGTTTTTGACAAAGTAACACCGAGCAGAGAACCACTGGCTATATAAGTGTATCTGTCATCAGCCTTCAAAAACTTAAGCAAAGTAAGTAAATGCGGATAAGCCTGAATTTCATCAATGAAAATCAGGGTATTTTCTTTGTCTTTCATTCTATCGCCGTATTGCATACTGACCTGCAAATAAAAATCCTCAACACTTTTTACATTTTCAAAAAGCCTGTCGCCAATCGAATCCTCAACCATATTAATCTCAATATAATTTTCAAAAGATTCCTGCCCTGTATGTCTGATTATATAAGTTTTTCCGATTTGTCTTGCACCGTCAACAATTAAAATTTTGTTGGAATTTGATTTAAAATATTCTTTAATATATGTTTCTATTTTTCTGTACAACATAAATTTACACCACTTTTCAAATAAATTTAAGCTTATAAAAATACACTGTTCAATAACCTATGGTTAGTTATTGAGCACTTTTCAAATAAATAATAACAATAAAAAATACACTTGTCAATAATTATTATGCTCATAATCCCTCATAAACAACACTAATTTTCTCCAATATTTATAATGTGGTTTGGCTTGTCCGAGTTCCCACAATTGCAAAGCATTTATTGAGATACTTGTTAATTTTGAGAGTTCAACTCTCGTTAAATTATGCTGTTTTCTGAAATTTTTGATTTTGGTCGGATTGTACAAATGAACTGTTGGATTTATAGTCACTTTGACGAAGTTTTTATTGTTTTCAGCCATGGTAGTTGCCATAGTGTTGGTGGAGGTAATCTGCCGTTGCAGGGGGTCAGAGAGTTTGTGATAATCGCCACAAGACGTTCACGGGGGCTGTCGATTATTCTTGCCCCTGTTACACCGACAGCATTGCAGCCATAACCCATACAGGTAGTCAGTGCTTGCTTGCCGCAGGCACCGCAGCTTTCAAAGGCACCATCAAGGTTAAATGCAATCCTCGGCAGAACACCAAAATCCTCAAGAAGCGCAAACAATGGAAAGAAAATTGCCATTGGCGGCAGCATAACCGCGACTACCCACAGCAGCACACGAAGTATTCCGTTAACAAAAAGGCTGATAAAAATATCAGGTGCATTAATGCTGACCAGCCAATCGGCAAGCCACACCTGAAAATGATCAAACACACCCCTCAGCCAATCTGACGGATAATTTGAGCCTGCAATGGTTATCCACAGTACAGCACCGAAAAGCAGAAGCATTATTGGTATTGAAGTATATTTACCGAGCAGAAGATTATCAAGCTTATGCTCAAAGGCATCCTTTTTTGACGGAAGTTTTTTCGACACAGCTTTTGAAATATCCTCGGATTTATCAAATATAGCCGTTGTAACCGTTTGTGAAACATTAACCCCAAACTGTTTTAATTTGTTTTGTGCAGATTTAATACTTGCTCTTAAGCTGCCCTTTAAAAGAATATCCTCACCAAAATTCGCTTTGAAGGAGGTATTAAAGCTTTCATCGTTTTCAATAAGCCTTAATGAAAAAAATCTCAGATTTCTTTCAGTATCAATCTGCCCCTTTAATACTCTGCTGACCTGCTTTACGGCACTTTCTATTGAATTATTATAAAACAGTGTTGTATTTTCATTGAGCATAGTTTCATTTGAAATCTGATAAACTATTTCAAGCAGTTCATTAATTCCCTTACCACTTCGGGCTGTTGCCCTTACCACAGGGATACCAAGCAGCTTTGACAGTAATTCAGTATCAATTTCAATCTTTTTCTTTTTAGCCTCATCGCAAAGATTAAGCAGCAAAACGACCTTGCTTGTCAGCTCCAGTATCTGTAATACCAAATTAAGATTTCTCTCTAAATTAGTAGCATCTACCACACAAACAACACAATCATAGTCATTGAAACAAAGATAATCTCTTGCTACTCTTTCCTCCTCACTGGAGGCAAGAAGACTGTATGTACCCGGCAAATCCACAAGCTCATAATCATTATACTTGTATTTGAATTTGCCGCTGCAGGAGTCAACTGTTTTTCCTGTCCAGTTGCCCGTATGCTGGTGAGAGCCTGTGATTTCATTGAACACCGTGCTTTTGCCTACATTGGGATTACCCATAAGTAAAACCTTTTTATTTTTTATCACAAAACCACTCCTATTCTGTCAGCATCTCTTTTTCTCAGTGCAACCTTGCTGCCGCGTATCTGATAGGCTATAGGCGAGCCGAACAAACCGATATTTGTGCAGCTTATTTTTTGTCCTGTTATAAATCCCATATCTGAAAACCTGCGCTCAAAATTCGAGCCGTTGTCAATGCTTATAATATATCCTGACTCATTTACTTTCATTTGGGAAAGTGTCATACTATCACCCCGTTAATCTCATTCTATGTAATAGTTAAAAATTAGTGAATATGCCCATTATCTATTGAATTTACAATAATATAATGGTAAAATATAAAAGCAAAATTTTACTTAGGGGTAATTTTTATGGAAAAATTAAAGTATTTTGTAAATGGTGAGTTCAAAGACTCACAGACAGAGGTTTGGTACGACCTTCACAATCCATCAACAGGCGAAATTATAGGTCAGGCACCTTGCTGTACAAATGACGAGGTGTTAGAGGCTATTGAGGCTGCAAAGGCAGCTTATCCTGCATGGAGAGCAACTCCGGCAAGAAAAAGAGCACAGATTCTTTACAAGGTAAGAGAGCTCCTTATTGAGCATATGGATGAGCTCACTATGCTGGTTTGTGAAGAAAACGGAAAAACCTGGGGTGAGGCTCAGGGCGACGTAGGTAAGGCACAGGAGGGCACTGAGCTTGCAATTCAGGCTCCGTCACTTATGATGGGTGAAAGCCTTATGGATGCATCAACAGGCTTTGACACAGTTAAATACCGTGAGCCAATGGGTGTATTTGCCGGTATCGTTCCTGTTAACTTCCCTGCTATGATTCCATTCGGCTGGATGGCACCGGTGTGTGTTGCCTGCGGTAACACAATGGTATTAAAGGCAGCTTCACTTACTCCGAGAACAGCTATGAGAATCGGCGAGCTTTACAAGGAGGCAGGTATTCCTGACGGTGTTATCAACATTGTCACCTGCTCAAGAAATGAAATCAACACAATCCTTGAGCATCCGGATGTTAAGGGTATCACGTTTGTAGGCTCAACTCCTGTAGGCTTAAAGATTTATGAAAAGGCTGCTGCTAACGGTAAGAGATGTCAGGCACTCTGCCAGGCTAAAAACCACGCACTTATTCTTGAGGACTGTGCACTTGAAAGAACAGTTGCCGGTGTTATCAACTCTGCATTCGGCTGTGCAGGACAGAGATGTATGGCACTTTCCTGCGTAGTTGTTCAGGAGTCAATTGCAGACAAGTTTGTTGCTGAGCTTAAGGCACAGGCACAGAATATCAACTGCGGTCCTTCCTGGGACAAGTCAACACGCCTTGGTCCTATCACATACGAAAAGCACTATAAGGAAGTGCTTGCCGATATTCAGAAGGGCATTGATGAGGGTGCAACCATTGTTCTTGACGGCAGAAACCCGGAGCTTCCTGCGGGTTATGAGAACGGTTACTTTGTAGGACCGACAATCTTCGACAATGTTACAGAAGATATGACAATCGGCAGTGATGAGGTATTCGGTCCGGTACTTTGCGTAAAAAGATGCAAGGATTTTGATGAGGGACTTGCCATTATGAATGCAAGCCCATACGCAAACGGCTCAGTTATCTACACACAGAGCGGTTATTATGCTCGTCAGTTTGCACGCTATACTGACGGCGGTCAGGTTGGTATCAACGTCGGCATTCCCGTACCTGTTGGATTTATTCCGTTCAGCGGTCACAAGCAGAGCTTCTTCGGCGATTTACATTGCCTTGGTAAAGATGCTTACCGTTTCTTTACAGAAAGCAAATCTGTAACACAGCATTGGTTTGACGAGGAAGAAATGAAGGCTAAAGAGGTTGACACCTGGGACGGTCTTTTATAATCAATATTTTCAAACAGCAAAAGCCGTTGGACAATCCAACGGCTTTTTTTACAATTTCCGGCAGCAGC
>VSOH01000141.1 GCA_009774735.1 Clostridiales bacterium | reverse complement strand
GATGTGCAGGCAAGGCTCGGTTTTTCACCTAAAATAAACTTAACAAAGTCTGCTGTTAGTCTTTCATCACCGCCGCCGTGCCCTCCATAGGAACCTACCATAGCACCGCTTACATTAAGGTCAACCTCTTCTATATCACATTCTCCGTTATGTGCATCCAGTGAAGGGTTGATTTTTGAAACATAGAACTTTGATTTTTCAAAATCACCATAAATTTCACCCTTAGTACCGATAATATGTATTTTTCTGAGTGACTGTGATGAGCCGCCGACCATATTGTGTGTGCCTGTTGCGCCGTTTGCAAAGTTAACGAGCACTGACTGATGGTCAACCACATTGTTGTCACACTTATACATACATCTTGCATAGGGGCTGTCACTTTTCATAAGTGCAATTTTATCATCAATAGTAGGGTTTGGTATAGCCTCGAGTGCATCCCAGACATAGAATGCCCATCTGTCAGGATGATCAATATAAAGTCTTTTTGTAGAAAAATCACAGGTGTCAACGTGGGGACAGTCGAGCATACAGATTGTGCCTGCACCTTCCGGCGCATTTTCAGGCTTGAACTGATATTTGCTGCCAAAGGAACTGATTTTAACAGGCTTTGTTTCGCTCATAAACCACATCATAAGATCAATGTCGTGGCAGCATTTTGCAAGCAGCATTGTTGTGTGGCATTTTTCTGAATTAGCCCATTTACCGCGTACATAGGATGTTGACAGATGGTGATATGAAACATGCTCTGTTGTCTGAATATTAATTATGTCACCGATTTCACCATTTGCAATTCTCTCTTTGATGGAATAGTAAAAAGGTGTGTATCTCAGAACGTGGCAAATCATAACCTTAGAATTGTTCTTTTTAGCGCATTCAACAAGCTCGCGCATTTCTTTTTCGTTAACGGCAAAGGGCTTTTCAAGAAGCATATCATATCCTGCATTCAAAAGAGGAATGGCTGTTTCAATATGCTGTTCATCCATAGTTCCGTTAATAACAGTGTCTGCAAGCTTTCCCTTTTCTGCAAGCGCCTGTGCTGATTCAAAGCACATATCCTCGCCAAAACCGAAATATTCCATACAATGCTTTCTTCTGACAGGATTAGGGTCTGCAACACCTACAATTTTTAAATCCTCGGGATTGGTTTTTGCCAGCTCACTGTATACTAATGCTCTGTGACCGGCACCTACGATTATCGCTGTAACAGGTTTCTTTTCCATATTATAGCACCTTCTTAAAATTTTTTGTCTATTATACACCTACTAAACAACAATTTAAAGAGGTAATTTAAAATATTTTTATATTATTGACAGATTGTGCCAATAATCTTATAATAGTAAAAAAATTTGATTAAGGTGAAGTTTTGAAAAGGTTACTTGTTTATTTAAAAGGCTATGTTACTCAGTCGATATTAGCACCGCTTTTTAAGTTGCTTGAGGCAAGCTTTGAGCTGATTGTTCCGCTTGTTATAGCATCCATTATTGATGTGGGCATTGCAGGCGGTGACACAAAATTTGTTGCAGGAAGATCCGGTGTACTTGCTGTGCTTGCTCTTGTCGGTATGGCTGCTGCAATTACCGCACAATACTTTGCAGCGAGAGCAGCAACAGGATTTGGTATGAAGCTGAGACATTCACTTTATAAAAAAATTCAGTCACTGTCCTTTAATGAACTTGATGTTATCGGTACGTCAACACTTATAACAAGAATGACAAATGATGTTAATCAGGTTCAAAACGGTGTCAATCTTGTTTTAAGGCTGTTTCTGCGTTCTCCGTTCATAGTTATCGGCGCAATGGTTATGGCGTTTACAATTGATGCAAAATGTGCATTGATATTTGCTGCAGCAATTATTTTGCTGTCGGTTGTAGTGTTCGGTATTATGAGGATTACAATACCCAAGTACCGTGATGTTCAGACCAATCTTGACGGTGTGACCCTTATAACACGTGAAAATCTGTCAGGTGCAAGAGTTATCAGAGCCTTTACCAATGAAGAAAATGAAGTGGAAGAATTCAGAAAGAGAAATAATACACTCTCTGTTCTTCAAAAAGCAGTGGGCAGAATTTCTGCTCTGCTTAACCCGGTTACTTATGTAATTATAAATATAGCAATTGTTGTACTTGTTTATACAGGTGCACTTCGTGTTGATGTCGGTGATTTGACTCAGGGTCAGGTTGTTGCACTTTATAATTATATGAGTCAGATATTGGTTGAGCTGATTAAGCTTGCCAACTTAATTGTTTCTGTTACAAAAGCATTCGCATCTGCTGACAGAATCAGTGCTGTTCTTGAACAGGAAAATACTCTTGAAAAAACCGGCAGCAATAAAAAATCGGATGCCTATATTGAATTTGATAATGTTTCACTGACATATAAAAATGCTTCAGCGCATTCACTGAATAATATTACATTTCATGCAGACAGGGGAGATGTTATCGGAATTATCGGCGGCACAGGCTCAGGTAAATCAAGTCTTGTTTCTCTGATACCTCATTTTTATGATTCAACCAATGGCACGGTTTTTGTTGACGGTGCAGATGTTAAATCACTTGATGCAGATAAGCTGCGTGAAAAAATAGGATTTGTTCATCAAAAGGCAGTGCTGTTTAAAGGTACTGTGCGTGACAATATGAAATGGGGCAAAAAAAATGCTACAGACGAAGAAATTGTTGCCGCACTTAAGGTTGCACAGATTTATGATGTGATATCAGAGAAGGGTGGTCTTGATTTTGAAATCGAGCAGAATGGCTCCAATCTTTCAGGCGGTCAGAAACAGCGCCTGTCTGTAGCCCGTGCAATTGTAAGACAGCCTGAAATTCTTATACTTGATGATTCTTCATCAGCCCTTGACTATGCAACTGAGGCAAGATTGAGAGATGCAATATATAATCTTTCATATAATCCGACTGTATTTATTGTTTCGCAGCGTGCATCCTCTGTACTCAGTGCAGATTGTATTTTAGTCCTTGATGATGGTGAGTGTGTTGGTTTCGGAACACACGATCAGCTTCTTCAAAACTGTGAGGTTTACCGTGAGATTTATACCTCTCAGTTCGGAAAGGAGGCAATATAATGAACAGTAAGGAAACACTGAAAAGAGTACTTTCCTATATTGATAAATATAAGTATTTTCTTGTTTTATCTATGCTCTTTGCACTTGTAAGTGTGGCACTTACGCTTTATGCACCTATACTTGTAGGTAATGCAATTGACTGTATTATAGGCAAAGATAATGTTGATTTTGAAAAAATAATATCAATTCTTATCAGGCTTGGCATTATTATCGGAATAACGGCTGATGTTCAGTGGCTTATGAATGTTTGCAACAATAAAATCACATATAATGTGTCACGTGATTTGCGGCAGTGCGCCTTTGAAAAAATTGAAAAGCTTCCTTGCTCTTATCTTGACAGTCATTCAAACGGTGATGTTGTCAGCCGAGTGATATCCGATGTTGATCAGCTTGCTGACGGTCTGTTAATGGGCTTTACTCAGTTTTTTACCGGAATTATTACTATTGTCGGTACTCTTGGGTTTATGCTGTCAATCAATGTATGGATTACACTTGTAGTCGTTGTTGTTACACCATTATCATTTTTTATTGCGAGATTTATTGCAAAAAGAACTTATAAGATGTTTTCGCTTCAGTCAAAAACGAGGGGAGAGCAGACCTCGTTTATTGATGAGATGATTTCAAACCAGAAGATTGCTGATGCTTATGGTATGGATAAGGAAAACCTTGAAAGGTTTGATGATATTAACGAAAGGCTGACAGATTATTCACTAAAAGCAACCTTTTTTTCATCAATAACAAATCCTGCAACAAGATTTGTAAACAGTATTGTTTATGCAGCGGTTGCACTGTTTGGTGCAATTATGGCAATTAAAGGAAATATTACAGTAGGCATATTGTCATGTTTTTTATCCTATGCTAATCAGTATACCAAGCCCTTCAATGAAATCAGCAGTGTTGTTACAGAACTTCAGAACGCACTTGCCTGTGCAGGCAGGGTTCTTGACTTTATTGATGAGGAAAGCATAAAGCCTGATGCAGATGATGCTCATAAGCTTGTCAACGCTCAAGGCAATATTGAAATCAGCAATATGGATTTTTCATACAGCAAGGAAAAAGAGCTTATTAAAAATCTTAATCTGACTGTCAAGGAAGGTATGATTGTTGCAATTGTAGGTCCGACCGGCTGCGGAAAGACTACGCTTATTAATTTGCTGATGCGTTTTTATGATCCGCAAAAGGGCAGTATATCAATTGATGGTATTGATAATCAGGATATCACAAGAAAATCGCTGAGAGAAAATATCGGTATGGTGCTGCAGGATACATGGCTGAAAAGTGGTACAATACTTGATAATATCAAAATTGCTAATCCTAATGCTACGCTCAATGAAGTTGTCGAAGCAGCAAAAAAAGCACACGCCCATTCTTTTATAAAGCGTTTGCCAAAAGGTTATGAAACTGTAATCGGTGAAGACGGCGGCTCGCTTTCACAAGGTCAAAAGCAGCTCCTTTGTATTACAAGGCTGATGCTTTCTCCGCCTCCTATGCTCATTCTTGATGAGGCAACCTCGTCAATTGATACAAGAACGGAAATAAAAATTCAGAGTGCATTTAATCAGCTTATGAAGGGACGAACAACGTTTATAGTTGCTCATAGACTTTCGACAATTATGAATGCTGATATTATTCTTGTAATGAATGACGGAAAAATCATTGAACAGGGAAATCATAATGAGCTTTATAATAAAAAAGGGTTTTATTATAATTTATATAATTCACAATTTCCAAAAAGTAAGTAAACAAAAGGAACAGATTTAAATAAATCTGTTCCTCAGTCTGTCGAAAAAGGTCCGGCTTATGCTGGGCTTTTTGTCATATATATGGTAAAATATATGTGGTGATGAAA
>VSOH01000140.1 GCA_009774735.1 Clostridiales bacterium | reverse complement strand
ACCACGAGGAGGTCATCAAACAGATTATCGACCGACCCTATCTTTGGGCAACTCATGTATGGAATATGTTCGACTTTGCTGCCGATGCAAGAGCTGAGGGCGGCGAAAACGGCATGAATCACAAAGGTCTTGTGACCTTTGACCGCAAGTATAAAAAAGACAGCTTCTACGCATATCAGGCATGGCTCAGCAAAAATCCTGTTCTTCATATATGCGGCAAAAGATATGTAAAAAGAGTTGAAGATATAACAAAAATCACTGTATATTCCAACCTTAGCGAAGTAGAGCTTTTTGCCAACGGAAAAAGCATCGGCAAACAGAAAAAGGGCAGATATCCATTCTTCTATTTCGAGGTAAAAAATCAGGGTGAAACAGAATTAACTGCAAAGGCAGGCGATTTAACGGATAAAAGCTTTATCAAAAAGATTGACAGCTTCTGTGAAGATTACCGTATGAAAGAAGAAGGAGCTGTAATCAACTGGTTTGAAATCAACACACCGACAGGCTATTACTCCATCAACGACACAATCGGTGATATTCTTTCAACACTGCGCGGTAAGCTTGCAGCCTTAAAAATTATAATGAAGCTTAAATCCGAAATAAGCAAAAGCAACAAAGAAAACGACAAAAAGGATAGCGAAGTGGGTTTTGCCGGTTTTAAGTTCAATAGTACAATGATTGAAATGGCAAAAGGATTCACTGTAAAAAGAGTCTTTATGATGATGGGCGGAAAATTCACTAAAGAACAGATTTTAGAAATAAATGCAGTCCTCAATAAAATAAAAAAACCAAACAGATAAAAATAACAAAGCAGAGAAAACGCATTCAGGCCTTTCTCTGCTTTATACTTCAGTTATAAAAGCTTTTTATTCTGCTGTATTCTTCCTCACTGATTTCAAGCACACCGCCGTGCTTAAACCCATACGGAAATGAAAAATTCTCATTGTCTTTAGTAAAGTGAGCATCACCGACTTCAGTGCAAACAAAAGGAACATAACCCATTTTATCCTTTTCACAGCCAAAGAAATCGAGCATCAGACACCACTTACCATCAGGCAGCTTATATGTGGTCGGTGCTTCGTGTGAGCCCGGGCGATAAAGAGTTGTCATATACGTCTCAAATGCCTCATCGTGAACATATTCACCGTAAAGTGCTTTAGATATGGCATGCATATTCATTGAGGGATTATCTGCATTTTTATAAAACAGATGATATGTATCATTAATCTTAACAAGATGTGAGTCCAGAATTTCATTATCCTTTTCAAAGAACACCCTTGGTTCACTGAAAGTTATGAAATCCTTAGTGGTGCAGCAATATATTTTCATATGCTCAAAACCGCTTTCACTGTGCGTTGACCCCCAATGAATCAAATATTCGTCATTTATTTCATCATAGAAAACCTCAGGCGCCCACAGACAGCCAAATTCATCACAGCCAAAATGAATAAGTTCCTGCTCAGTGAAATGAATTAAATCATCACTTCGCCACATTGACAGATATTTGCTGCCGTTATGATTAACATCCTTCCAGTCAACATTACAGTTTTCATCCATTCTGTTTACAATGCAAAGGTCTGTCGCAAGAATTACAAAGCTACCGTCTTTTAATCGTACAATTTCAATATCACGGCATCCTCCCTCACCCTTTGTACAGGTAATAATCGGATTACCGTTATTAATCTGTTCCCAAACATAACCATCACGACTCAAAGCAAAATAAACCTGCTCGCCGTCAACTGTAATTTTCTCCTTAAAATGCGCAAATAAATAAGGCATATTTTCACCGCCACTAATCAGTATAGTCTATATTATAAGTTAATGAGCAAATAATTGCAACAAAAAACGGACTGAAACCATCAGTCCGTTCGTATAGTCAACTTAATCAGTCATTCGGGATAAAAGCCTTATGAACAGCAGACACTGCTCTGTCAGCGTCCTCAGCATCAATAATTACTGAAATTTTAATTTCAGATGTAGAAATCATCTGTATATTAACATTCGTTTCATAAAGTGCCTCAAACATTTTTGAAGCAGTTCCGGGATGTGACTCCATACCGGCACCAACGATTGAAACCTTTGCAACATCTGTGTTGCATACGATTGTGCAGTCATCCAGCATATCCTCAAGAAGCGCCTTGGCAACAGGGCCATTATCCTTGCTTACCGAGAAAACAATATCCTTTGTGCCGTCACGTCCGAAGGACTGAAGAATGATATCAACATTGATATTTTTTGCAGAAAGCTTTGAAAAGATTTTAAAAGCGATTCCGGGAGTATCCTGAACCTTTAATATTGAAACAAGTGCAACGTCCTTATCCTTTGTTACACCGCGAATTAACATTTTTTCCATTTTTGCTGTCTCCTTAACAATAGTGCCCGGTATTGGATTTAATGAAGAAAGTACCTCAAGCTCAACACCGTATTTTTTAGCCATTTCAACTGAACGGTTATTTAAAACCTGTGCGCCGAGTGTTGCAAGCTCAAGCATTTCATCATATGTGATTTCCTTAAGCTTTTTAGCATTATCAACCTTTCTCGGGTCTGCTGTATAAACACCCTCAACATCTGTAAAAATCTGACATTTATCAGCCTTCAGTGCAGCAGCAATCGCAACTGCGGATGTATCACTGCCGCCTCTTCCAAGTGTTGTTAAATCGTCATAACGGTTAATACCCTGGAAGCCTGCAACAACAACAATGTTGTGCTTTGCAATCTCTGCCTGCAGTCTGTTAGGCTTTATATTCTTAATTCTTGCAGCCGTATGGATTGAATTTGTGTTAAAGCCTGCCTGCCAGCCTAAAAGACTGATAACAGGACAGCCGATTTTCTCAATCGCCATAGCAAGAAGTGAAATTGAAATCTGCTCGCCTGCTGCAAGGAGCTGGTCCATCTCTCTCTTATGAGCAGTCGGATTGATTTCATTAGCCTTTTCGATTAAATCATCTGTTGTATCGCCCTGTGCAGAAACAACAACCACAACATCATTCCCCTGCTTATAGGTATCAGTAACGATACGTGCAACATTCATAACACGCTCGGCATTTGCCACAGATGAGCCGCCGAACTTCTGAACAATAAGTCCCATAGCATATGTCCTCCTTTAAAAATTAATAGTTTGTAACCTTTATTGTATTAATGACATGAATGTCCTTTAATTTATCCGCAAGATCATTTTCTGTCATAATATCCGTAATAAATGCAACCTCATCCGAAGGCTGACCCTGTCTTGAAAGGAATTTAACATCCGCAAATCTGCCTGTAATATCATTACAGCCCGCCTTGGCACGAACATAGAAAGGCATTTTGATTGTTGACTTGTAATCAACAACATAATCCTCATCGCCTGCACCCCAGCCGAAAATCTTTTTCCTTTCAGTATGCTTTGCACAGTCAATAATATCAGCAACAACTGCTGAAGCGGTAGGCAGCTTACCTGCACCGGGTCCATAGAAGCAAACATCGCCAACAGCGTCACCACGAACAAGAATGGCATTAAACACATCCTTCACAGATGCAAGCTGCGAGCCGTTATAAACAACTGCAGGACTGACAAAAGCAGCAATTCTGTTATCATCAATATATTTAATCTGACCTAAAAGCTTTATCACACCGTTTGCCGAATTGATATAAGAAACATCCTCAAGCGTGATATTGGTAATACCCTCTGTTTCAACCTGTGAAGGATAAACGTGCTTTCCGAAGGCAAGTGAGGCAAGAATACAAACCTTGCGACATGCATCGTGACCTTCAACATCAGCAGTCGGGTCTTTTTCAGCATAGCCCTTTTCCTGTGCTATTTTAAGAGCCTCGTCAAAGGACATATCCTTTTCAATCATCATTGTTAAAATAAAGTTGGTTGTTCCGTTAAGAATACCTGCAACACCCTCAATATTGTTTGCAGCAAGACACTGTGTAAGCGGTCTGATAATCGGAATACCGCCGCCGACAGATGCCTCAAACAGATAGTTTGAGCCACTCTCCTCTGCAGCCTGCAAAAGTTCAAGCCCCTTCTGCGCAACAAGTTCCTTGTTTGAGGTAACAACACTTTTACCTGCTTTAAGCAGCTTCATTGTAAAATCGAAAGCAGGATTAACACCGCCCATCGTTTCTGCAACAATTTTAACCTCAGGGTCATTCAGAATATCATTAAAATCTTTTGTAAATAATGCCTCGTGGGGATCACCCGGGAAATCACGCAAATCAAGAATGTGTGAAACCTCAAGACTTTCACCGCCGATTTTCTTCGGAATCGTATTGCTGTGAGCCTCAATAACCTCAACAACACCTGAGCCTACCGTACCATAGCCCATAACTGCAACTTTCATTTAATAACCTCCTATATTAGCTTAACACTGTTAACTCCGTTTAAACTCTTAATATTCTCTATCAATTGTGCAAGTGACACAACAATTTCAGTAACTCGAACAGTGACAGAAACATCAGCCACAGAGTTAACGGGAACACTTTGATTCACAGACAAAACGTTAGCCCCTGCGGTATAAAGCTCATTCATCAGAGCCGACAGCACACCTGCATTGTCCTTCAGCTTTGCACTGATTGTAACAGTTTCATCACTGTCCTCACCATTATATTCAAAAATTGCGTCCTTGTACTTATAATATGCACTTCTTGAAATACCTGCCATTTTTGCTGCCTGCGATGCTGACTTTGCATCACCTGCGGCAAGATAGTTCTTTGCATCTATCACCTTAGAATAAACCTCAGGCAAAATGCTCGCATTTACAAGATAATATTTTACCTTTTCCATACAAATAATGTCCTCCGGTGACAGACACCTGTTTCACTGTGAAATACACTTCAACTATATTATCAAAAAAGAATCCAACTTTCAAGTATTATTTTAAAAAAATTCTTAAATATTGGTAAATTACTTGATTAATTAGCAATGTTGAATTAAAATATGTATAAAATAA
>VSOH01000014.1 GCA_009774735.1 Clostridiales bacterium | reverse complement strand
TTTCTATATTTAGGTCAATTGAAAAAACGGGCTTTAGGGTGTAGAATTTTATTGACAAGTAAAATTGTAAAGGAGAATACATATGCTCAAAGAGGGAGAAATCAGAATTCCTGCAGGCTGTGCTATCGCTGCGATTATAGACAGAAAGGGCAAGCGGATTAACGGCTCTGAAATTATAAAATCAATTGCCCTTATGCATGACCGTTCAAACGGTCTTGGCGGCGGATTTGCTGCATACGGAATTTATCCTGAACACAAGGATGAATACGCTGTTCACGTTTTTTATGATACTGCCGAGGCAAAAAAACAGTGTGAGGAGTTTTTGTTCAGGCATTTTAATATTGATGTTGCAGAGCGGATACCTACAAAGCAGGTTGTAAGCATTGAAAAAGGACCGGATATTTGGCGTTACTTTGGTAAAGCCAACAGAGTTCGAATGAAGGATGCAAGACTTGATGAGCAGGAATATGTAGCACAGTGTGTGACCAAGGTTAACAATGCTATTGAAGGTGCTTATATTTTTTCGTCAGGTAAAAATATGGGCTGTTTTAAAGCTGTTGGTTACCCTGAGGATGTTGGTGAGTTCTATATGCTTGATCAGTATGAGGCTTATATATGGACTGCTCACGGTCGTTTCCCGACCAACACACCGGGCTGGTGGGGCGGCTCGCATCCCTTTAATATTCTTGATTGGTCCATTGTTCATAATGGTGAAATTTCTTCATATGACGCTAACCGCAGATATATTGAGCAGTTCGGCTATATATGCACTATGCAGACTGATACCGAGGTTATTACATATTTGTTTGATCATCTTCTCCGTCACCACAAGCTGCCGATTGAGGTTGCAGCCGATGTGCTCACTGCTCCTGAATGGTGTGAGATTGACAGAATGGATGCAGATAAGAAAGAGTACTTTACGAATCTCAGAGCGATTTACAGCGGGGCTCTTGTTAATGGTCCGTTTTCTGTAATTCTCGGTTCAAACAAGGGACTTCTCGCTATAAATGACAGATTAAAGCTTCGTTCATTAACGGCGGCAACAAAGGGTGACAGAGCGTATTTTGCATCTGAGGAGTCAGCTATACGTATCATTTGCCCTGATCCCGAAAAAGTCTGGTCAGTATCAGGTGCAGAGCCTGTATTTATTCCCCTTGAGATTGATGATGAGGAGGCTGATGACTGATGATAAATTATATTCCCAGAAGATTTACAATTATCCGTGACAGAGAGCTTTGCATAAATTGTGGTCTATGTGTCCGCCAATGCTCAAACGAATGCCACTTTTTTAAAGAAGAGAATAAAAGTGTTTTAAGCAATTCCAATAACTGTGTTGCCTGTCACCGTTGTGTTGACCTTTGTCCGACAGGTGCACTCAGAATTGAAAAATATGTTTGTGATTATCGTGAAAATGCGAATTGGACACCTCAGTATCAGCAGGAAATCTGCCGTCAGGCTGAGTCAGGCTCGGTTTTGCTTTCTGCGATGGGTAATCCGAAGCCTTATCCTATTTACTGGGATAAAATTCTGCTTAATGCCTCACAGGTTACAAATCCATCAATTGACCCATTGCGTGAACCGATGGAAATCCGTACGATACTTGGCAGAAAGCCCGAAATGCTGAAGGTTGAGAAAAAAGGAAAATCAACTGTTGAAATGCCGCCGCAGGTTATGCTTGAAACACCAATCATATTCTCTGCAATGAGCTTTGGATCCATTTCAATGAATGCACAAAAATCACTGGCAATGGCAGCGAAAGAACTTGGAACACTGTTTAATACAGGTGAGGGCGGTCTTCATCCGGAGCTTGCTGACTATTGTGACTGTGCTGTCGTACAGGTTGCTTCAGGCAGATTTGGTGTGCATAAGGATTATCTCAATAATTCAAAGTTTATTGAAATAAAAATAGGTCAGGGAGCCAAGCCCGGCATCGGCGGGCATCTTCCCGGTGAAAAGGTTAATGTTGAGGTTTCTAACGCTCGTATGATACCTGAGGGCTCGGATGCAATCTCACCTGCACCACATCACGATATTTATTCTATTGAGGATTTGCGTCAGTTAATCTGGTCGCTAAAACAGGCAACTGACGGCAAAAAGCCTGTATCAGTCAAAATTGCCGCTGTTCACAATGTTGCTGCTATTGCATCGGGCTGTGCAAGAGCAGGTGCAGATATTGTTGTTATTGACGGCTTCAGGGGAGGAACAGGTGCTGCTCCCACACGTATAAGGGACAATGTCGGTATTCCGATTGAGTTGGCACTTGCCGCTGCTGATCAAAGACTGCGTGATGAAGGTATTCGTTCAAGTGTATCACTTGTGGCAGCAGGCTCATTCCGCTGTTCTGCCGATGTTGTTAAAGCTATTGCACTTGGTGCAGATGCCTGTTATGTTGCATCCGCTGCACTTATTGCAATGGGCTGTCATATGTGCCAGACCTGCAACACCGGCAAATGTAACTGGGGTATTGCAACTCAGCATCCTGAGCTGACTAAAAGATTAAACCCTGAAACTGCATATAAAAGAGTGGTTAACCTTATTAATGCATGGAATCATGAAATTAAAGAAATTATGGGCGGTATGGGTATTAACTCGGTTGACTCGTTAAGAGGTAACCGTTTGATGCTCAGAGGTATCGGATTGAGCGAAAAAGAACTTGAAATACTCGGCATCAAGCATGCAGGTGAATAGGGGGAGTGCAGATATGATTATTGAAGCAGGTCTTACACGCTATGAGCAGGTAAATGATAAGATAAAAGAAGAACTGTCATCAAAGAATAAAGTGACGGTTAAGGATGTCAACGGGCAGCGTTATATCGGCTGTGCTCTTGATAAGGGTAAAAAAATAGAGGTTTACGGAACTCCGGGTAATGATATGGCTTGCTATCTTAACGGAGGTACGGTAGAGGTTTTCGGAAATTGTCAGGATGCAGTGGGCAACACTATGAATGGCGGTGAGATAATTGTTCATGGTCATTCCGGTGATGCAATGGGATACGGTATGCGTGACGGTCAGATTTATATACGTGACAATGTTGCCTGCCGCGGCGGTATTCATATGAAGGAATTCAGAGAGATGCGGCCTGTTCTTGTTATCGGCAAAAATGCCGGCTCATTTCTTGGTGAATATATGGCAGGGGGTACTATTGTTCTCCTTGGTCTTGATATGAAAAGGGGCGAAAAGCTCTTTGGTACACACTGTGCCTCAGGTATGCACGGAGGTAAAATATTCGTTAGAGGCAGCTTTCCAAAGGATAATTTAAGCTCTAATATTAAGGTTGTCGGTCTTGATAAGCAGGATGAAAAAGAGCTTGCAGGCTATGTTAAAAAATATTGTAAATACTTTGGTGAGGACAGAGCCAAGATAATGTCAAAGCCGTTTAAAAAGCTTGTGCCTGCTACCTCAAGACCATATGCTGATCTTTATATTTCAAATTAAATAAAATAGCAGGAGAATAATATGTTCAACAATTTGCACGAGGAATGCGGTGTATTCGGTATATTTGAAAATAAAACAACCTATGCAGCACAGTCTGTTTATCTTGGACTTTATGCCTTACAGCACAGAGGGCAGGAGAGCTGTGGAATAGCTATTAATGATGATGGTGTGTTCAGGCATCACAGAGGCGATGGATTGGTGCATGAGGTTTTCACAAATGATAAAATGGAACATCTCGGTATGGGAAATATGGCAATCGGTCATGTTCGTTATTCAACAACAGGCGGCAAAAATGTTAATAATATTCAACCGCTTGTTATACGTCATATTAAGGGCAATCTTGCTGTCGCTCACAACGGCAATCTGGTTAATGCACCTGATTTGCGAAAACAATTTGAGCTGAAGGGCGGAATTTTTCACGGAACATCGGATACCGAGTCAATTGCTTATTCAATCGTTGCTGAGCGTTTGACAAGTAAGAGTACCGAGGAAGCAGTTGAAAAGGTTATGAATACCCTTAAGGGTGCCTATTCCTGTGTGGTGATGACTGCTACAAAGCTGATTGCATTCAGGGATCCTGATGGCTTCAGACCCCTTTGCCTTGGCAGAACCGCCGATGGTGCATGGATTGTTTCCTCTGAAAGCTGTGCAATCGACAGTGTCGGTGCAGAATTTGTACGGGATGTTGAGCCCGGTGAAATAGTGGTTATAGATGCAGAGGGTGTGAAATCACTTAAGCATCACTGTGGCAGTAAGGGGAATATCTGTGTTTTTGAATATATTTATTTTGCTCGTCCGGACAGTGTGATTGAAGGCTCGTCTGTGCAGCACGCAAGGATGAGGGCAGGCAGGTATCTTGCGCAGGAGCATCCTGTTGATGCCGATATCGTTATCGGTGTTCCGGACAGTGGACTTGATGCGGCACTTGGTTATGCACAGGAAAGCAAAATCCCGTATGGTGTCGGCTTTGTTAAAAACAGGTATATCGGCAGAAGCTTTATTCAGCCAAATCAAAACCAGCGTGAGGATGCGGTAAGAATTAAGCTTAATGTTGTTAAGGAAAACATTAAAGGGAAGCGTGTTATTATGATAGATGATTCTATCGTAAGAGGAACAACCTGTGCAAGGATTGTTGAACTTCTCCGTGAAGCCGGTGCGAAAGAGGTGCATATGCGTGTGTCCTCACCGCCTTTTAAATATCCATGCTTTTTCGGAACTGATGTTGATTCACAGGAAAATCTGATTGCCTGCAAATTTGATACTGTTGATGAAATTGCAAAGGAAATCGGTGTTGACACGCTCGGGTATCTTTCTGTTGGAGCAACAAAAAAGCTTGCAGAAAATTCCTGCTGCGGCTTTTGCGACGGATGCTTTACAGGCTCATATCCTGTTGAAGTTCCGAAAGAACAGCCAAAGGATAAGTTTGAGGAAAAGCTTAACCGTTTTTCACCCTATTATCAGGTGCTTGACTGAAAACAAAAAATTACTTGCAATTTATGCGTTTGTAATGTATAATAACAAACGCAATATGCAGATGTGTCCGAGCTGGCCGAAGGAGCACGATTGGAAATCGTGTAGTGCTTCAACGAGTACTCTGGGGTTCGAATCCCCACATCTGCGCCATATTAGGACTACAAAATAGATGTCAGTCCGTGAAACCCCGATTATATCGGGGTTTTTTGCATATTAAGAGGCGAAATTCTAACATTCAATTTCATAGATGTATTTGGCGTATTTTTACCAAGCGTAAGGATTTGAACCTTAAAATTTAATAATTCAGTAATTAAGGATTAGTAATATCAGATATTGCTAATCCTTTTTTTATTTCAAAAAACAACAGAAAGGAGAAAAGATGTTTTTTACAGACGGAAAACTTCGTGGACTTGAAAAGTTTATGCAACTGCCGAAATATCCGACCAAGAGAGGCGGTGGAAAATATTGCAGTTCATATCATTACACGAAAGGAGATTGCAATTGTGTAAATTGTCTGCATTGGAAAAAGAAGTATGGATGCAGTCAAAAAGTTTGCCCGTATATTCAGGAACGAATAGATTGCGGTGCTTGCTCTTTTGACGAGATACTTCATGTTGCTTTTATCGATATAAACAATAAAAAATTAAAGGGCCGAATAAATCATTATGTAAGGGAGAGTAAAACAATGAATGTAAAATTCAGAAATGATAAACATAAAGACCTCTTTTATAAAACTATCGAAAGCAAGTACAAAATAAATAACACACTTATGTCAGCAGTCTACTTATTGACCGCTGATATTTTTTTGTGGAAACAGGTTTGTATGAATGTCGGTATGAAAGAAGTCTTGTTTGACAAAATCAGATTGAAAAAGTCTACGCCCGAATCCTATGCACTCTATTGTGCTGCCAAAGATTTGTATCTCGGCACTGAACATATTTCAATGTGTGACTTAACAGATGACGATATCATACCGAACAAAGTGTTTGCGCTTATTTGTAACGCTGTTGCAATCCGCAGATTCGGGATCGGAATATTAGATTGTGATTAAAACTTTCAGGACTGATAAATTTGTATATCAGTCCTTTTTACATATCGAAAGGAATGGTGACAGATATGATTGAAAGAAATTAAATTTACAAGTTATTAAATATTATAGAAAGGAAATTACAATGAACGAATTTTTAAGACTTGAAAGAGAAGCAAAGATATACAAAGAACGATATCCAAAGGGAACAAGAATTGAACTTATATCAATGAATGATTCACAGGCTGTTCCGCCCAGTACAAGAGGCACAGTCGATTATGTTGATGATCTCGGTACAATTCACATGAGCTGGGATAACGGCAGAACGCTTGGAATCTGTCCTCAGGAGGATAGTTTCAGAAAACTGACCGAACAGGAGCTTGAAGAAGAGCATATGGAAAGACGTTCAAGAATAGTAGGTAAATCCACATCGTTAACCACCGATTCAGGATATGGCTGCTTTGAAGGATATACCACAAGCAATAGATGGAACGGCTGGCAGTGTCCTCTCTTTAATGAGGAGAATGCAGATAAGAGAAGAACTCTGAGGATAAAATCGTCAAAGGCTTTACTTTCAGTGTCAAAGGCAGTGACGGCAGTTCATATACTGCAACAACTAACGATGAAGGAATTGCACGATTAACGGAACTTCCTGTTTATGACAGCAATAACAAGAAGATTGTATATTCTGTAGAAGAAACAAATGTCCCGATTCGTTATGTAACACCTGACGGACAGACTGTTACTCTTGAGCCAAATCAGACATCTTCTCTCACCTTTAACAATATCCTCAAGAAATTCAGAGTGAATGTTGTTAAGACAGATATTGAAAAAGGCAATGCACAGGGTGATGCAAAGCTCAGCGGTGCAAAGTACGGTATCTACAAAGGTGAACAGCTTATTGACACATATTTCACTGACGATAACGCAGCTTTCACAACAAAGTATTATATCTGTGATACCGATTGGACTATCCGAGAAATTGAGTCAAGCGAAGGCTATCTCGTTAACGATGAGATATACAAGGTCGGTGCTGACCCTGCACTCTATACAGTAGAATACAACACAACTGCAAACAATGTTGTTGAAATGCCGATTAAGGGCAAAATTGCGATAATCAAGCACACAGACGATGGCAGTACACAGATTGAAACACCTGAGCAGGGTGCTGAATTTCAAGTATATCTTAAATCCGCAGGCTCTTTTGTAAATGCTGATAAGGATGAAAAAGATACCATTATTTGTGATGAGGATGGCTTTGCAAGCACAAAGTTATTGCCATATGGTGTATATACAGTCCATCAGACAAAGGGATGGGCAGGCAGAGAAAAGATTAAGGATTTTGATGTCTTTATCAATGCAAACATGAAAGAATACAAATTCTTAATCAACAACTCTAATTTTGAAAGCTATCTTAAGGTAGTAAAACTTGATTCCGAAACAGGAAAGCAGATTGCTTATGAGGGTGCTGCCTTTGAAATCTATGACAGCAATAACCACAGAATTTCAATGCAGTTCACCTATCCCGAAGTAACAACTATTGACACATTCTATACAAACAGCGAGGGATATTTAATCACTCCTGAGAAACTCCCTTATGGTGATTTTTATATCAAAGAGGTACAAGCGCCGTATGGTTATGTGCTTGATTCAACACCTATTCCGTTCAGTATCAATCAGGAAAACAGTTCAACTGATACGGGTGTAACTGTGGTAAAGGTTAAGGCTAAAGATATGCCGCAGAAAGGCATGGATATAAGTTTGAGAATGGCAGAATCGTAATTCATGATGCCGAAGCAAAAATTGTAAACCAAGTATTTACAGATTATATCAAAGGATTATCATATCTGAAAATCTCAAATCTTCTTATCCAAAAAGGAATAGAATTTTTACCTAACCAAGTTAATTGGAATAAGAACAAGGTAAAAAGAATTATTGAAGATAAACGATATTTAGGTGATGATAAATACCCAAAGATTATTGAAACGGATTTGTTTATTCAGGCTAACAGCACAAAGGCAGAACGTGACACAACAAAAAATGTAAAGCGTACAAGTTATATATATAAATTAAATATGCCTGTTATCTGCGCAAAGTGCGGAGGTCAGATGAGAAGAACACATCACCCGAAGTTAACAATAACAGAACGGTGGATTTGTACCGAGTGCGGACAAAGCACAGGCATATTTGATGAAGAATTAATCGGTAAAATTACTGATAATCTTAATTACTTAATACATAATCCTTTGCTTGTTAAGTCTGATTCTGTATCGGACAAAAGCAAGGAAACAATCAAAACAGAAAATGAAATCAACAGAATGTTGGAAACAGCAGATGTTGATAAAAATATATTACAACAAAAAATATTTGAATTAGCCGCATTGAAATATGATGATTTAGATTCGGGCAGTTATATATCCGAACAGATAAAGTCAGAGTTTGAAAATGCAGAACCATTAACAGAGATTTCATTACCTCTGTTAATGAAAACAACACAATCCTTACAGCTTAATACAGATTCAGAAATCAGTCTCGTATTAAAGAATAATCAGACTATACGAAAGGAAAAAGGTCATGGCACAGAAAACAGTCAGATACATAGCACCGACAATAACGGCACAATCAAATATAAAGAATCCTTATCAGCAAGAGAGAGTGGCAGCATACTGCCGCGTATCTACAAAGCAGGATGAACAGCTTAACAGTTATGAGGTGCAGAAACAGTATTATACTGAAAAGATTAACAGTGAGCCGAAATGGTGTTTGGCAGGGATATATGCAGACAAAGGTATAACAGGTACAAGCACAAAAAATCGTGACGAATTCAATAAGATGATTCGTGACTGCAAAAAAGGTAAGATTGACAGAATTATTACAAAATCAATATCAAGATTTGCAAGAAATACTCTTGACTGCCTTAAATATGTACGAATGCTCAAAGAACTTAATGCTGACATTTACTTTGAAGAACAAGGTATCCATAGTATTGAGCCCGGTGCAGAATTCTACATTACAATTTATGGCAGTATTGCGCAAAGTGAATCAGAAAATACAAGTGCCAATGTTCGTTGGGGTAAAGAACAGGCAGCGAAAGAAGGAAAAGTATCTTTTGTATATAGTAATTTTCTTGGATATAAAAAAGGGGCTGACGGGCAGCCCGAAATTGTACAAGAAGAAGCCGAAATTGTAAGAATTATATACGATAAATTCTTGAAAGGTGAAAGTTTAAAGGTGATTGCAGATTCACTTACTTCTCAAAACATCCCTACACCAAGAAAAAAGGTAGTATGGACGAGTAGTACAGTAAGATCAATATTATCAAATGAAAAATATATGGGTGATGCATTAATAAACAAAACATATACAGTTGACTTTTTAAGTAAAAAAGTTAAAGCAAATAACGGTGAAAGACCAAAATATTATGTCGAAAACAATCATCCTGCAATTATAGATAGAAATACTTTTAATAAGGCTCAGGAAGAACTTGCAAGACGTTCAGGCAAGCGAAAAGTTAAGTGTGTCGGAACTAAAACCGAGCAAGGTAAATATTCAAGCAAGTATGCTTTAACTGAATTGCTTATATGTGGTGAATGCGGTACACCATACAGGCGCTGCACATGGACCACAAGAGAAAAAACAAAAAAGGTTGTATGGAGATGCATCAGTCGACTTGATTACGGTAAAAAATATTGCAAGCACTCACCGAGTATCGAGGAATCTGTTTTACAGAATGCAATTATGGATGCCATAATGAAAATGGCAAAAGAAAATGCAGAGGTGCTTAAAACATTAAAATCCCACATTGTTATGGGATTAAATGCAGACAATATTAATGATAACAGTATTGAACTGCAAATCAGAATTGCAGAGATCGAAAAAGAGTTTTCCAAATTAATCACTGATACAAATACTGAAAATGCAAATGACGATAATAGAGAATCATTAATGGAAATACTGCTTACAGAAAAAATTCAGTTAAAAAAGCAGCTTGAAGAAATTGAACTCCTAAAGAAAAACAAGCAGCTCACTATGTCAAGACTTGACGAAATTTATTCAGTAATTGAATTACTCCGTAACCATCCCTTACTTATGACGACCAAATTGTCAGAGAGATATTAGAATGTGTTGTTGTTGAATCAAAAGAACAAATAAAAGTTGTATTTAAGGGGGAATATGATATGTGTGTATCATTAAATTGAAGATAGATTATAATAATATTTAATGAACAAAGGCGCCAATCCATTTCAGATTGACGCCTTAATTTATGTGGTTTTATATATTTGCATAAATATCACTTTTTGATTTGCCTTTAAATCTATTGAACAGAGCAAAGTCTTTAGCATTAATATATCCATCACCATTCAGATCAGCAAATATATTGAAATCCAAATCGTTTTTATTTTTGTTTATCCATTGCTGCCAAGCGGTTTTATCTTTGTCATCAATAACACCGTCTTTGACATAATCAAAACATGCAATGGTTATGTCGCCGATATCAGTAACTATATCATTAACATTTACTAACATAGTGCGGTCAATGGTTGATTCTCCACTTATACGCATTATATATACACCCGACACAACATTTTCAAACTGGAACGAGCCGTCTGATGCAGTAGTTGTAGTATATTGGTTATCTAAAGTTACAGTCAATCCAGCAGCAACATTGCCCTTATCACCATTAATAGATATTAACTGATATACCGAGCCTGTAACTGTTGTCGGATATTCAGGATCGACAACAAAAAGTGCTTTTAATGTTCTACTGCTGTTAACCGTAATTTCATAGGTTTCAGGTGTGTTGTAAAGGATATTGCCGTTCTCATACCAAGCAAAGAACTTGTAACCTTCATCAGGTACAGCAGTAATTGTTGTAGTAGACTCATAAGGAAAAGTGCCTGAGCCACTGACTGTACCGCCTTTGTCAGCAGTAACAGTAACATCATAGTCAGGATATACATTTACAATTTGGCTGTTATTGCCATAGTCACTTTCCAATGCGGATGTTTGTGCTGATATATAGAAAGACCTTGCATTCAGTGATTCTGTTGTATCAAGATAACTATTATCTATTTCAAATGTAAGGGTAGTTGATTCACTCGGTGCTAATGTTATCGTATCGGTATCTAAAATTTCACCTGCATCATTGTCCTTTATGAAATCAACAGTAACATTATCAGCCGTATCAAAGCCTTGATTTGTAACAGTAACTTCAATTTGTCTGCCGTTATCCGTTTTGATTTCCTTTACATTGCTTATGGCAACATCAGCAAAACCGAAAGAGAATACTCCTTTATTATCACCAAGAGAAATATCAGTTTCACCCTTTGGCAGAATTTCGATTATATAATCAGTTTTTGATATAGTTGAGGGCAGAGTATATGGAATTTCAATCTGCGCATTTTGTCCTATTTCCAAATTCTTATCAACAACTAATGATTTTATTACATTTTTGCTGCCGTCGTAAATATTTACATCAAACTGATTAACAGGGACAGAACCTGTATTATATACATCAGCTACAATTTTTATATCATTGCCGTTTGCAATATCACCATTATATGTAATAACAGGATTTACGGCAATGTTGCAGAACTGATTCATTTTCCTTTGCATAAGACTGATTGTGTTATTTTCTTGAACGACACCGTATGCCATTTCAATCTGACCGTCTGAAAGCATACAGGAATCCCATCCTCTAACACTTCCTACCGAATCGGAAAGAGGTTCAACAGGATTAAATGAATCTGTGCTGCTGTCATAATTCGTTACAAAGAATGTACTTGAATTATCAACATTCTGCTCCCACATTACCGCTTTATTACCATTTGCATTCTTTAATGCTTTGATATTAGTCGCAGTAATATCCATGTTTTCTGTAACAGTTATTTTCGTGTCTACATCACCATCTGTGATTTTAACAAGTGAATTTCCGTTTATCCAATATAACTCATTGTCCAATAAACTTATTGAATAATCAGGAATATTATCATCGGTTAATTGTTTAACACGATTGCCGTTGTAATAGAATATTTCAAGATCATCAACAGTGGATTTATCTTCTTCTGTTTTTGTAGTATATGCGATTATATTCTTTGTTCCGTCATATGAGGTGTCTATACTTGAAATAACCTGAAGATTAGAATCAACGGTTTCAATATCACCCCAGTTCCCGTTAGTGCATTCCTTTCTGAATACGGAGTTTGTGCCTGTTAAACCGAAAGTATCATTTTCAGAATTCTGCACCCAAACAACAGAAATATCATCACCGTTTGATACAACCTTGTGCATCATTTCCATATCGTTGTTATCTGTGGTTATAGCAGCAGAATTGTCAAAAGATGTTCCGTTGAAATGTGTGTACTGTAAATCAATGTTGGTTGACATTTCTTCTAAAGTAACTGTATTATCAAACAGTTTAGTTGCATTCTGCCAAATGATGTGTGCTCCGCCGTTTCCGTCAGGATAAACGGATGGCTGAAAATCAGCGGTTTTGTCATCTGCAACTGCTTTTGGAATACTCCATTCGCCATTCTCATAAATGCTGTACATTAGTATTGTTCTGTTTTCAGCGGATCTATTTGGTGAATCATCAATATATGTCATCATCATTTTATCATTGCCGAGATTAATAATCTGTGGCAGACAATAAATTTGCATATTGTTTTTGAAAACATTCGGCTCATTTGATAGTGCATAAGCTGATGTTTGAGGTAATGGTTCAATGAATTTTAAATCGTTGCGTGATATTGAAAAAGCAGTTGATTGAGCGGTCTTTTTAGGGTATAACTGCCATTCATGGAATTCCCATTCAAACTTGTCGCCCCATACCAATGTATTGTATTCAAAGAAAACAGAAGCAGTAAGATTTGCTTTAAATGAATTTTTAAATGGCGTAGATGGGAATTTTAAATTGCCTTTTATTTTTCCGCTTATTCCAGCATAAGCATTGGCGATAAGTGCATCCACCTCTAATCCGAATCTTGGATCAAATATAAATTCAAGTTCACCATAAGGGGATAGCTTGTTATCTATTACTCTAAGATTTAATCCAACGCTAAATGAACCTGTAATCTCTAATTTTAAATAGGTTAAAGGAACTGGTGGAAAAGGATAAGATGCACTGAATGTTGATGTTCCGATTACACATATTCCGCCTTCTTTTACATCTCCTGTATTAGTATCATAAGTAACAAATCCGAAAATATTACTCTTGCATTCAATCCCTATTTTGCCTGCTCTGTCAAGGAAGTTACCTTTATAATTATTCAATCTTCTTGACAATTCGGTTGTATTACCTTTTCCAAAAGAATAGTATATGTCCTTGATATCTTTATATGCGGTGTTGAATTGTTTGACTTTATCTTCATTTTTTTCTCTTCCACCAACTAATGTTTGCGTATCTCCATTTACTTTTACATCAATTAATACTTTAAATTCATGTTCTATTTCATCATAGCAAGATTCTATATTTAATCCTTCATTTAAAACATTGAGTCCGCCAGTTATCTTAAATAGATTGAATTCTTTTCCAAGAAAATTCACTGTAGGTCCTTCAATGTCTACATCTTCATTATCTCCAAAATTAAACTGTGGTGACTGAAATGTATTGTAATCTAAATCTAATTTATAAACACCTTGATTTTTGCCAGATACAGCATCCTTATCAATTTCAATTCTGCCATCGCCACTTCCAAGAGCATTGCTGCCCTCTAAATTTGCAAACTGTGAGAACGCCCAATTATCAGGAATAGGATAACCTAAATTTCCGCTGAATCCTGTTGACATATCGCCAACAAAACTGCTGCACGAATACCCTGCATTCGCAACTAATGTGCAGACATATCTCGGAGCGTAAATACCAACTCTGTATATACTCTGTGACAATTCATTATATACTGCTCTGAAATATGGGATAATATTGCTTTTTACTTGGGATTCAATAGCATCAAAATCGACCGCAAAATAGATGATAGTATCTTTAGGTATACCAAGTTTCACAGCGGCATCTATTGCAGTTTGTCCGTCTTTTGCACCTTGACTTTCAGTAAAATAATCAAGTCTTGTTCCGCCATCTTGATAGATAGGGAAGAATCTTAATCCTGCATCAAGAATGATCTGCTCCTCTTCTACTGTAAGAGCTTTGCTGATTCTATCACTTCCGTATGTTCCTGTCAAATATCTTCCGACATAACGATAGCCGTTATCATACAAGGTTTTTGCTCGTGCTTCATTAAGTATCATCGCACAGTCTGCGCCCAAAGCAGGACGGTTAGGATCACCACTGCTCAGGAACAATGACATCCAAGTGCCTATGTCGACCTTTCCGGTAACATTTAATTTGTAAAAGTCTTGAAAATCTCTTACAGCCTGTTGTGTAGCGCTATCAAAATTACCATTAAAATTACCGCTGCCGAATCCGTTTACAAATAATGCAAACTGAAGCAGTTTGGTAAAGGTTGATATTTGAGAATCACTATAATAATTACCATTATAATTCAATGCAGCACCACTGCTGCGAGAATAAGGGATGTTCGGAGCACATTTTCTTGTTGTAGGTCCGAAGTTACCATTAGCAACGCCGACAGGCAAACCTTCTTCTGCCTGATAAGCATATATAAGAGCGCTGTTGGTACTTCTTCCATATACACCATCACAAGGAATCAAACCTATGTAAGACTCATATTTTCTGTTGAATTCTTGTTGCATAGCTCGGACTTCTGCTTTCGCACTATATGATGAGCCTAAAAGTTTGAAACTGTCCATTGACATTAAGGCCTTCATCACATTGAGAGTAACTGTGCCGTTAGGATTAGTGAATCCCGCATCTTTCTTTAATTCAATAACGGCTTGTTCAACTTCTGCATCAAAAACAGCATTAATCGTTACTTTTCCTGTGCTTTGATTATATGAAATGTTATAACCGGGACAGTAACCTTTACACCACAGAGCAAATTGCAATATGGCAAATTTTTTATCGGTTACTCCATCTTTCCTTGATAATTGGTTTTTTGAATAAAGACTGCTGGTAGAAGGACCGAAATTATTAGATAAACTTGTGATGCCAAGTTCGTGCTGCAATGCTCTTAATAATCCATAAACTGTGTTCCAGCCTGTTTTGCCATTTTCGGGTACTGACCCGAAGCCCGATACATTTCCGTATTCTTGATTAAGCCATCTTTGCGTATAGAATACCATAGGATCACCGACAACATCGGATGAAGCAGCTCGCAATTCTTCATTGTCTGCATTTTCAGAATCTAAGTTATAGTAATACTCATCTTCATCTAATATATCAGCAGTTTCAGGATAATATTCCAAATTATCAGCCTGAATATCTGCATTAGCAAGATACGCATCACTTGCTCCGATATATTCGTCACTATGTAACAGTTCATCAATTTTCGGTGCAATAACCGCAGCAAGCACATTAATAGGTGAAATCAGTATAATGACTGCTATCATACTTGCGATAAGTTTGATGCTTACTTTTTTTAATTTTCTCATAATTTCAACTTCCTTTCTTACTTTTGTGAAAAATATGATATTTGATTAACTTGATTAAAATATTGACATTTGTTATACTGTGTCTATATTGATTTCAAAGAGGGTATATTTATGTTGATGAAGCTAATATTGAAGCATGGCGATAAGGCAATATATTCAATTTGTGGGTTTATAGTGATTGCATTAGCAGCAATACTTATTATTATTTTTGCAAATACAGGTGATAAGACACCGGCAACTTATAATCAAGTAAATACGGAATTGATTAATTTGAATTATGAACCTATTAATACTACTGATACTTATAAAGCGCAAAGCTCAAATCTTAATGGCAGTATTGCTTGCGATAGTGAAACTGTGCATTTTTATTTTTTTGAGTTTAATAATGATGATAGTGCATACTCTCTATTTCACAATAATCACGATTTAATATATGAAAATATATCAGCTGGATTCAGGGAATGGGATGAACATTATGATAATTATGCAATGTATTCTATGAGTTCGAATGGCACATATTATATTTCAATTTGGGTTGGCAATACTGCTGTTTATGCGTATTGCGATGAAGAATATACGAGTGAACTTGGTAAAATTCTAACTGCCATTGGATATCAGGATTCTTAGTGTCTTATTATGCATATATATTTTTGAGGGCATATTTTCATATGCCTCTTTTTTTTGTTTACCGTTTTCAGGATGAACATATCAAATATTTCAAAATTTTACAATATAAATTACAAAACTGCTCGTTTTATTAACAAAATTGCCTATTATAATTTATATTCTCTAATATATAAGTGTAAAAAAATGAAAAAAGTAACAAAAGTTCCTTATAATTTTTAGGATACCTATAGCAAATCCGAACCATCTTGTCCAAATCAAATTAATATGATAATGCTTTGTATATGGG
>VSOH01000139.1 GCA_009774735.1 Clostridiales bacterium | reverse complement strand
TCTAGTTAAAAACTATATAATTTAAAATAAACAAAAAAAAATTGTTATTTATCATCAATATTTTTAAACACATTGGTATTAACCTGCTGAACAACATAACTGATAATATTATTATCAGCCTCATATTTAGCAAGGTATGTTGTATTGATATGACCTGAACCGAATTTTTCAATCTCAAGGAGCTTGCCTTTAAAATCAAAGCAGCCCAAAACTTCTTTAATATCCAAAGTAGTATCCTCCTAAACAATATGGATTATATTAACATAATTCAACAAATAATGCAACAGTAAAAATCCTCACAGTGACTTATCCACTATGAGGATTTAAAACACTTACTCACTTCTGAGTGCATCAATCGGGCTCATCTGTGCCGCCTTACGTGCGGGATAAATACCAAAGAACAATCCTACACCGCTTGAGAACAATAATGATACAACGATTAACCACCAAGTGATATTCGGTTGAATATCAATGATTGAACAAGCAGCAAATGCACCTGCTATACCTATGGTCAAGCCGATGATACCGCCAATTAAACAAAGAATTATTGACTCTGTCAAAAACTGAAGTGTTATAACCTTTGTTTTTGCCCCGAGTGATTTTCTTATGCCGATTTCCCTCGTTCGCTCTGTAACCGATACAAGCATAATATTCATAACGCCTATACCGCCTACTATAAGCGAAATTGCACCGACACAGGCAATAAATGCAGTAAGCACCGACATAATTATATCAACAATATTAACATACGTTGCCATATTCTGTGCAGTATACATATTGTTGGAATAATTTCCATGTGCTGATTTTAAATAGTTAACTGCAGCATTACCTACAGCATCATAATCAGCACCCTCATGAGCAATTACAAACACACTGCTAAGCTGCGCATCTGCACCTGTTATCTGAGTCAGTGTAGTACACGGCATAAACAGAGCAATCACAAGCTTGTCGGAACCATTTGTAAACATACTCGCCATATTGCTGCTGCCGCCCAAAGAGTTGGTCAGTGCATCAATATTTGCAACACCGCACACTCTGACCTGCATTGATTTACCGCTTGATGAAACGGTTATATATTCATTTGTAACATCCTGATAGCCAAATGCCATTTCTGCTGAATTTGTACCGATTACAGCAACAGGAGCATTGGCATCATACTCTTCATCTGTAAAAAACCGCCCGTATTCACAGGTATTCGTCAATGCAAACTGGACATCGCTGTTAACACCAACAAGCATGGCTGTTGCCTCAGTAGCATTTTTATTAATAGTAGCTCTGCCGAATCCCATCAGCATAGGTGAGCATCGCTCTACGCCGTTAACCTTCGTCTTAATATTCTGAACATCATCGAGAGTAATGAAATCATTATCCGTGGCACTTGTGGCATCAACACTGATAAGCACCGCATTTGAACCCATATCCTCAATTAATCCGACAATATAATCCCTTACACCTGTACCAGCACCTATAATCATAATTACAGAGCTTATACCGATGATAATACCCAGCATTGTAAGGAGGCTGCGCATCAGGTTAGACTTAATACATTTAACCGCGATTTTCAGACTTTCACTAATATTCACTCTGAAATCTCCTTACCTAATTTACTTAGTAACAACCTTTACTTTAAAGGTATCATCCTCATAATCGCTTGCAGGAGCTGATACAATCTGGTCACCTACATTAAGACCTGATTTTACCTGATAAGAGGTTACTGAAGAAGCACCAATATCAATCGGAGTTTTTGTAACCTCACCCTCTTCAGCATTGTAGAGGTATACAAAAGCACCTTCCTTTTCAAGCTTAATTGAGCCAATCGGAACTGCGGTTACACCAAGATATTCGCCTGTCTGAATTTCAACATTCGCATCAAATCCGGCAGTTATATTCTCATCTGTTTCCGGAATAGATATGATACATTCAACACCTGCACCGCTGTCAGTAAGACTGGAAAGACCGCTGATGCCTGCCATTGAGCCAACACTGTCAAGAATACTGCCGCTTGAACCGCCTGTTGCAGTAGGTGCAATAGAAGTTACCTCACCCTCATAAGTACCGAAAGCGGTTGTAACGGTAGCTTCCATACCAAGCTTAACTTTGTGTAAATCATATTCACCAAGGCTTAATTTAACAGCCATTGAATCCAAATTTTCCAATGTAATGCCTGAACTGAGCATAGTAGTCTGCACATCAGGTGTAACATCCACTGCTGTGATGGTGCCGTCAAATGCAGCAACCCATCCTGCTGATAAATCCTGCTTCTGCTCCTTCAGAATATCAAGTGCCTGCTTTGTCGCATTTACTGCTTTTTTCTGAGCATTAACTAATGTGCCGTCAGCCTGAACATCAAACAGTGCCTTCTGTCCCTCAAGTGAAAGCAACTGAATCTGTGCTGCTGTAAGCTGTGCATTTTCAGAATTTGCAACAACTTTCACAAACTCCTCAATATCAATTGCTTCAACTATCTGTTTTGCAACATCCTCAGCAATACCACTTTCAATAAGCTTCTCAATAATCCTATCTGCAATAGCCTCATTATCAAGACTGCCTGAAAGCTCAACGATAGTAGTTGCTATAATCTGTGTTGTTTGTGTCAGTGTTGCAATATCGTTTGTGAGCTTTGTAAGAGTCCGGTTTAACTCCTCAACAGCATCTGCAAGACTTCCGAGAGTAGGCTGTGATGATGTGGTCAACTCAATATCAGGAATTGACGGATCAAAATCGTCCGGCAATGTTGGTACTGCATTGGCACTAAAATCTGCATTCTCAGACACAGTTTTTGTTGTATTAGGTGCTTTTGCAGTTGTAGTTTTAGCAGTTTTGGTTATTTTAGCTGCTGTTGAAGGATAGTTTCCCTTTTCCATTTCAGCAATAAGCTTTTGAAGCTCCGTGATTTTCGGAGCAAGTGCGTCAGACTTGCTCTTTGCAGTTTTCTGGGCATCTACAGCCGAGTTGTAAGCCTTTAATGATTCATTGTAGCTCGATTGCAGTGCATTTATCTGACTATCAAGATTGGACACATCAAAGGTTGCGAGAACATCACCTTTTTTTACATTGTCGCCAACCTTAACAAAAACCTCCTTGACGGTTGCAACAGTACCTACCTTATATTCCTTGGTAGTGCCTGCTGACACAGTACCTGTCAATGAAACAGTTTCAATTATGTCCTCGGCAGCGATAGTATGTAGAGAAACCTCTGTACCGCTTTTTGCTTTTGTTACAACAACGATTGATGTAACCGCAACCACAATTGCAAGTAATACACAAACAATTGCAATTACCTTCTTCTTACTTTTCTTTACAGTTGCCATAATATAACCTCTGTTCTAAATAATATTATACATTTAATTCATTTGTAGTATAATTCCATTTTGTATAATTGTCAACAACTTTTTGTAAATTTAAAAATTTGTTAATTATTTAAAGCCTTTAATGCCCTTTGTCCTATATCTTTTCTGTAATGTGCACCATCAAAACCAATCTTTTCCACTGCATTATATGATTTTTCAAGTGCTTCGCTCAAATCACTGCCGAGTGCTGTAACACCCAGAACTCTTCCGCCTGATGTAACGAGCATGCCGTCATGGATTGCCGTTCCTGCGTGATAAATCGTTACGCCCTCAAGCTGACCCTCGGAAAGACCGCTTATTTCAATACCCTTCGGATATGATTTCGGATAACCGCCTGATGCCATAATAACACAGGTACAGGCTTCGTCACTCCACTGAATATCAAGGTCAGCCAGTGTTTCATTGTTAATTGCTTCAAAAATATCCATAATATCTGTTTTAAGCCTTGGCAGAACAACCTGTGTTTCAGGATCACCGAAACGGCAGTTATACTCAATAACCTTTGGTCCTTTTGGTGTAATCATCAATCCGAAATACAGACAGCCTTTAAAAGTTCTTCCCTCTTTATTCATGGCCTCGATGGTAGGAATAAATATTTTTTCCATACATTCCTGTGCTATATCAGCAGTATAGTACGGGTTTGGTGAAACCGTGCCCATGCCGCCAGTATTAAGACCTTTGTCACCGTCAAGTGCTCTCTTGTGATCCATTGATGACACCATAGGCTTAACACATTTTCCGTCAGTGAATGCAAGAACAGAAACCTCAGGTCCTGTCAGAAATTCCTCAACAACAACATTGTTGCCTGATGCACCGAAAATCTTATCCTCCATAATTTCCTTAACACCTGCAACAGCTTCCTCAAGGCTTTCAGGTATAATAAAGCACTTTCCCAAAGCCAGACCATCAGCCTTGATAACAGTCGGAAATTCATTCTTCTCTTTAATATATTCAATAACATCCTCAGCCTTGTCAAAAACCTTATATTCGGCAGTAGGGATATTATACTTCAGCATAAGATCCTTTGAAAAAACCTTTGATCCCTCTATAATTGCAGCATCCGCTTTCGGACCAAAGGTAGGAAAGCCTGCTTCATTGAGAGCATCAACCATACCTGCAACAAGCGGATCATCAGGTGCAACAACAACAAAATCCGCTTTGATTTCCTTAGCAAGATTAACAACACCGTCAATATCTGTGGCTGAAACATTATAGCAGTCAGCATCATATGATATTCCGCCGTTACCCGGACAGCATGCAATGCTGTCAACTCTGTCTGATTCCTTTATTTTTCTGATTAAGGCGTGCTCACGTCCGCCGCCTCCAACAACAAGTACCTTCATAACTTCCTCCGTATACAGCATTTTAGGGTGACGCAATGCCACCCTGATTTCTTATTTATTCTTATTTATAATTCTTGTATCCTCTTCGCCTGTTTCAAGATTGATGAAACGTGTAAAAAGTGATACCTTATTATCCTCATTAAGGTTTTCCCAAACCATATTTGTAAAGGTGTCAATATCACCGTCAATTTCAACAGGTGTAGGCTCGCCTTCAAAGCTCGGAATAGGGTCACCATCACATTTATAT
>VSOH01000138.1 GCA_009774735.1 Clostridiales bacterium | reverse complement strand
TTCTTATACAGAAATCGAAGATTTTGAGCCTATTAACAATAGCGATATTGATTACAACAAAATATATAGAGTATATTCAAGTGCGGAGATATTGGATAATGACAAATTAAACAATGAAATAATGCAAAACTTTGTTGATAACAAAGAATATGATTATACTATGCCTATTTATTGTAATGGAAAAAATGTAGAAATGATATTGGATAAAATTGAAGAATTATCTGATGAAGAAAATAACAATCTTCCGACTGATGTTCTTGAATTTCGTAAAAACAATCTTGAAAAATGGATTGTGTCATCTATTAGCTTTGGTACAGAAGAATATGATTATATAGGCAAGGTTAATAAAATGCTTCAGGACAATAATATTAACAATGCAAATGTTTATATACTCAGTGGTATTACAAGTATAAGATTAAATACATTGGTGGCAGTCATATGTCCGGAGAACAATGAAGAAGCTAAAATTTTTCTTCAGAGTTCCAAACTGGACAATGACAAGCTTTATACATTTGACGAAATCAAGGAAATTGCCGAACAGGATGCAGAGGAAATAAAAAGTTTCCCGGAAGGAACATATGGTGATGATGCAACACCTATTCAAACCTCGGTTGACACATCCGTACCAACAACCGACAACAACAAAATTATCATCATTTCTGCTGTATCAGGTGCAGCAGTGCTTGCGGCTGCAATCGCAGCAGTCTGCATTATTAGGAAAAAGAAAACCGCAAAAGTTCTTGGCGAAAATGATATAAAAGGCTGTTAACAGACAGTGTACTAAAAGGGTGGTGTTTTGCCACTCTTTTTTTATTGACAATTTGGTATCAATTCAGTATATTATAGTTAGGAGGAGATATTATGAATATGTTTTCAGAGCTTATGCAAAATATGATGTGGTTTTATCTTACATTAATTGTCAGTATGATTTTGATTTACGGTTTTCAGATTTGCCTGATGCTTGCTGTTGGATTTGACTGCAAGGAAAAGGGTATTAAAAGGCGTGCAATGTGGATGATTCTTACATTGCTTTTCCCTGTACCTGCTGCAATTATTTATGCCTGTGTGAGAAATGGTGAGGAAAAAGAAAATTATAAAAAGTGTGATAGCTGCGGTGCAACTCTTTCGGATGTGGTTGATTATTGCGCAGGCTGCGGCGGTAATACGTTCACGCCCTGTGAGATTGAGAAAAAACAGAAATATTCAAAGAACAGCAAAACCTGTCTTATTGTTTCTATAGTTTCATATGTTGTTTCTATTGCTTGCATAGTTGGATTTGTTTTCAATGCTGTTTCCATTGTAGATAATACCCTTGATGGTGCAATTGATGGTATTAAGAGCAGTGTTATCGGCGGTGCTGATGATTTTGACTATGATGAAAGCTTCCATTATGGCTATGATGTAGATGGTAAAACCGTTTATTATGACCGTGAGGGCAAAGCGTATACCGAAGATTTGGCAGTAGTTTATTATGACAAGCAGAATAATACATATACCTTTAATAATGAGAATTATGAGTTTGTCGGCAGTGACGGAAAGACCTATATGTCGAGCTATTCATATGTTGACACAAATGGATATTTCTATTTTGATGCTGCCGGATATGAAAACGAAGCGAACAGCGCGATTTATTACAGTGCAATGTCAGGCGGTAATGTTGACAAGGATGGCAATTTATATTTCGATGCTACCGGTGTAAGCTGGGATAAGGACGGAAATCTTGTTGATTCCTATACCGGTGAATCTTTATTGGATTTGAGGTAAAAGCAACAAAATAAATTAAAAACTCCCGTACACATTTGTGTATCGGGAGTTTTGCTTATGCATTGCTTATTCTTTCATTGATTTCCTTTTCAATTGCAGCAAGCCCGTTTTTTGTGGTTAAGCCCACATCAACAGTAACAACTCTTTCATCCTTTAAGGTTAAAATAACTTTTGACTGTCGGTCAATGAAATTTTTAACAAAGCTTGGCTTGGTGTCCTTTTCGGTTTCTACCTTTTCAATATCTGCATATGCAAATATACTGTCCTTGTCAAGACCTGTAAATTCCATTTCATCACTATAAAATTTGACACCGTTTGAAAGTACCTCTTTTGTAACCAGTACTGCAATAATCAGTGCGGCAAGATCGCATAATGCGAAAATTATTATTGTTGTGTTCTGAACGGCAATAAGTCTTTTTATTGCATAAATTCCATATCCGATAACAGCAGCATCAAGTATTGCAACAACTGCAAGTGTAATCGGTGAAAGTATTCTTAAAAATTTGTCTTTCATTTGAATTTTTTCTCCTTGTAATCATCAAGCAATTCAATATTGTTTGCCTGAAAGGTTTTGTGGTTGAGATAGCTGAGGATATTTTCATCACTGAAATTAAAGTGCAGCTTGTAGCTGTAAAGAGCCTGTCTGTATCTGCCCTTTTCGTTACCATATTTGCCGTCACCGTAAAGGGGATGACCGATGTGTGCAAGGTGTGCCCTTATCTGATGTGTTCTGCCGGTGTGCAGCTTTACTTCAAGCAGTGATGCATCAGGATAATAGTCAAGAACAGTATATTCAGTAATGATTTTTTTTGAGTTCGGTGCTTGATAATCTGTTACTGTGACCATATTTTTCTTTTCGTTCTTCGTAAGGTAAGCACTCAGCAGCTCGCTTTTTTTGCTCATCTTACCGTGCACAACAGTTAAATAATATTTTTCAATTTCACGGGCTTTGATTTTATCATTCATGATTTTCAATGCCTGTGAATTTTTAGCACCTATTACGATACCGCCTGTGTTCCTGTCAATTCTGTTAGCCAGAGAGGGCGTGAATGTTGATGTTTCCGGGTCCCATTCCTTTTTATCGTAAAGGTATCTTTTCAGTCGTGCGACAATGTTATCAATGTAATCCTTACCGTCCGGATGACAGAGCACGCCAACCTTTTTGTTAATAAGAATGATATTGTCATCCTCATATATTATATCTAAATCTGTGGATGCATTTAAGAAATCATAGTGCTTTTTTCTGATTTCAAGCACGTCATCCTTTAGGTAAAGCTCCAGCAAATCACCGCTGCTGAGTACCTGTTCGGGGGTGCAGCGTTTTTTGTTGACCTTGATATTCTTTTTTCTGATTTCCTTATACATTAAGGATTTTGGAAGCTTGTCAAAGGTTTTGCTGATAAACCTGTCAACTCTGCCGCCTGCGTCCTTGTCGGTTATAATAAAGCTTTTCATTAATTTTTATTGGTTACTGTTCCTTTGCTTTTTCTCTTCCTCAAGCTCCTGAATTTCCTTATAGAACATATTGGCTTTCACATAAACCTCAATATATCCTCTGATAACCTCTGCCATTTCTCCTTTTTTATATGGGTTAAGCAGAATATGCTCGTCATCATCTATAGCAAGCGGACCCTTTTCATAGTCGTTGAAGGTCGGCATCAGTGAATAGCTATCCTTTGTTTTTACAATTGAAAGCAGTGTATAATCTGCTGTTGCGTTAACAAAGCCCTTTTTCTTCGTGTATTTTTCAATGGTTGAAAGCGGGGAGTTATCGTTGTGCTTTTTTGTGTAGCAGTAGGATATAACCTCCTCAATAAAGCTCTCAAGCTGTGTATCACTGTACGGAGCTTTCAGAAGAACAACCTTGTCAATATCGGCAATGCCGTATTTGTCACTTTCTCCGCAGGGAATACCAATCATATTTTCATTTTCATCAACATAAACACTTATTGTGTAAAAATCCTTATCCATAATACACCTCTTAAAATATGAATATATTAATTATAGCTTATATTGCATAAAAAAACAACAGTATATTCATTGAAAAAGCGGCTGTCGTATGTTAATATGTAAATGGTGATTATATGAAAAAGGTGTTAATTACAGGCGGCGCAACAGGAATAGGAAAAGCGTGTGCACTGCTTTTTAAAGAAAAGGGCTATGATGTTTATATAACCTATAACAAAACCGAACCTGATTTTGATGGTGTTACTGCAATAAAATGTGATTTGGAGAGTATTGTTGATATCAAAAAGGTGTTTTACCGAATGGGCAGTATTGATGTGCTTGTCAATAATGCAGGTGTCAGTCTTATTAAGCAGATTAATGATACCACTGAAAGTGATTATGATTTGATTCATAATGTCAATGCAAGGTCGTATTTTTTCTGTGCTAAAGAGGCAACACTGAGAATGCTTGAATACCACAGCGGTGCAATCATTAATATTTCATCCATGTGGGGGCAGACAGGTGCATCCTGTGAGGTAGCGTATTCCATGAGCAAGGCGGCAGTCATAGGTCTGACAAAGGCGTTGGCACAGGAGCTTGCACCAAGCTCAATAACGGTTAACTGCGTGTGCCCGGGTATAATAGATACCAGAATGAATGCCTGCTTTGACAAAGCAGAGCTTGAATACGAGGTGCCGCTCGGCAGACTCGGTACACCCGATGAGGTTGCAGAGGCAGTATTGTTTTTGGCGGAAAACAGCTATATAACAAGCCAGATTCTCGGCGTTAACGGCGGGATAGTGTAGCTTAATCGGCAAAAAACCGACTCATTAAAGTCTTGACTTTAACGGGTCGGTTTTATTTTATGTGTTTTAATTTGCCGGGTGCGGTATATATTTATAAAGCTCGCCTGCCATTTTTGCGATAGGCATTGTCTGCACCATTACCTTACCTGGACCTTCAACAACGGTGTTGAACAGACCCTCGCCGCCAAACAGAATGTTTTTGGCACCCTTAACTGTCTGTACATCCATTTTGCAGCTTGAACTCATCATTACAAGGTGACCTGTGTCAAGAATTAACTGCTCACCTGCCTGTAATTCATATTCAATTACAGAGCCGTCAACCTCAATGAAAAGCAGTCCTTCGCCATCAAATTTCTGCATAATAAAGCCTTCACCGCCGAAAAGTCCGCCGGTAACACTTTTTTTGAAGTAGACAGACATATTAACACCTGAGGTTGATGCAAGGAAAGCACTTTTCTGACAGATTATCTCTTCACCGGGATGTACTTCGAT
>VSOH01000137.1 GCA_009774735.1 Clostridiales bacterium | reverse complement strand
TCGGCGGTTTTATTTTCACTAAAGCTTTTTATTTCCCCCGGTAGAACCGGGGGTTTTGTCTTTGCTGAAGAGACAAATTAAATCCCACAGTATTTCTACTGTGGGATTTATAAATTATGTATTATCTTTTAATGTCATCCCATTTAACACCGTTAATCTGGAATAAATCATCAAACTTGTATACATTGCTTTCTTCCTTCGTGTGGCTCGGATACCAAACCTGAGCAAAGAATGGATTTGTTTTAGCAACAGCATCATAGTTCCATTCCTTCTGAGGAATATAGCACTCGGGACACCAATGACCGCCAAGAAGAATAAGAGCAGGTGAAGCCTCAAACTCGGCACCGCAAAGACCGCATTTCCACTTAAGCTTAGTAGCCATATCACCCTTAGTCATAGATTCTGACAAGCATTCACCGCCACGGAATTTAGCAGCAGCCTTCATATCTTCAATGTCAAGCTCACTTTCAGGCTTTGACTCATCATAACCATGGTCAAGCTTAAACTTCTCTGAAGCAGCATTGTCCTTATCAAACTTAATGATTTCAAAATCTTCCCACTTTGAAGGTATCTTTCTGTAATCATCCATTGAACCATAGTAAGCAGAAATTCTATCAGGTTCTTCAGTCTTAACCCAGTCAAGAGTACCGAAATCCTTAGTTTCCGCAATCTTCTTCATAAACGGCTTAGCACAAGCAGCTACGAGATTTTTAGGAAGATATCTTGGTATTTTGAAATAGAACTCAACCTGATCAGCAAGACGGTTGAAATATTCCTGTACAGGTAAATTCTCACGGAAATGAAGGAAATTCTCAAGCTTGTCACCATCAGCATAGAACTGACCGTGGAAGTTCTTTGTAATGAACCAGTTTGGCTCAAAGAGCTTTTCAGGACCTGCAAGACCAAGTGTACCAAGAAGCAGGCATTCAAATTCATAGTTAGAAATTCTGTAATCCTTACCTGAACCGATATTAAAGAAATGATTCCAGAAATCAGAACCAAGGTTACCCTTCTTATCCTCAAGAACAAGGTTGCACATAAGACGACCGGAATCCTCAACAGTACACCATTCAAGAACACCATTTACCGGAACGTGGAACATAATAGGGTCCATATTCTTTAAGATGTTTGGATAAAGAATACCTGACTGACGCATTACAACCCAGTTCTTAATTCCGCTTTCAACGAATGTACGTTCAGCAACGGTCTTAGAAATAGCATAATGGTCATAAATAGAAATTTTAATCGGGTCACCGCAGCGTCCCCAGTGGATAGGATAGTTACGTCCGCCTGTTTCAGCAACTGTACCGATGTAGCAAACCTTAACTGCATCAGGATCAGGCTGAGCGAGCACAGCTTTGCAGATATTCTCTGCAGCACCGATATTTGTGGACTGAGTTCTGTAAGGCTTCCAGTCTGCAGTAGGTGATACCATACCGCCGACATGAAGAATATAGTCAGAACCTGTTACACCCTCAAGGATTGAATCGTAGTCACCAAGGTCACCCCAAACAATTTTTACGTTTGGTTTAGCCATAAGACCTTTGAGCTTCTCCTCGTTTTTAGGGCTTTTTCTTGCAAGCATCTTTACATTGATGTCGCTTGGGTGCTTAATCATTTCCTGAACAGCAGCCCAACCCATATTACCGGTACCACCAGTAATAAATACTGTTTTCTTTGCCATAAATTTTCCTCCTTAAATGAGCAAATATATACAAGATTATATACAAGTAAATTATAAACTAATTATAAACAAATTTCAACACTGAAACGGAAATATTTATTTCAATAGTAACAAAAATTCCTTTGAAATGTTGTGCAATATTAACAAAATAAATTTATGTTGACATTATTAATTAACTGGTGTATTATATATCTAAAGTTAATATACTTTATCAAGAGTGGTTGAGGGACAGGCCCGTTGACACCACAGCAACCTGCTTTATGTAAGGTGCTAATACCTGCGTTGGCCGAATGATGAGGTTATTGTTTGCACATACCTCACGTATGTGCTTTTGTTTTGCAAGGAGGATGTTTTATGTCTAATTTTTTATTTACAAGTGAGTCTGTTACAAAAGGTCATCCGGACAAAATTTGTGATCAGATTTCAGATGCAATTCTTGATGAAATGATTAAACAGGACCCTATGAGCCGTGTAGCCTGTGAAACCACATGCACAACCGGTCAGGTTCTTGTTATGGGTGAAATAACTACGAATGCTCAGGTTGATATTCCTGCGATTGTTCGCAAAACTGTTTGTGAAATCGGCTATGATGACGACAAGAAGGGCTTTAACGGTAATACCTGTGCTGTTCTTACTGCACTTGACAAGCAGTCAACCGATATTGCAATGGGTGTTGATCAATCATTTGAGCTTAAAAATGACGAAGATGACGAATATAACCTTAACGGAGCAGGTGACCAGGGTATGATGTTCGGCTTTGCCTGTGATGAAACTGAGGAGCTTATGCCGCTTCCTATCAGTCTTGCTCATAAGCTTGCATTAAAGCTTACTGAGGTCAGGGAAAACGGCACACTGCCATATCTCTATGCTGATGGCAAAACTCAGGTTACTGTTAAGTATGCGGACGATAAGCCTGTTAAGGTTACGGCTGTTGTTGTTTCAAGCCAGCACAGTGCAGAAGTTGAGCTTGCTCAGTTAAGGAAAGATATTATTGAAAAGGTTATTAAAACTACTGTTCCTTCTGAGCTTATTGATGATGATACTGTTTATTATGTTAATCCTACAGGAAGATTCGTTATCGGCGGTCCAAACGGTGACTCAGGCTTAACAGGCAGAAAAATTATTGTTGATACATATGGTGGGTACGCTCGTCACGGCGGCGGTGCTTTCAGCGGTAAGGATCCGACCAAGGTTGACCGTTCTGCAGCTTATGCTGCTCGCTGGGTTGCTAAGAATATAGTAGCTTCCGGTCTTGCATCAAAGTGTGAGGTTGAGCTTGCATACGCAATCGGTGTTGCTAAGCCTGTTTCAGTAATGGTGGATACATTCGGCACCGGCAAAAAGACTGATGATGAAATCAGCGATATTGTAAACAAGGTATTTGATCTCAGACCATCTGCGATTATTGACAGACTTGATTTAAGAAAGCCTGTTTATAAAAATGTAGCTGCATATGGTCATATGGGCAGAGAAGACCTCGGTGTTTCCTGGGAAAAGACTGATATGATTGACGAAATCAAAAAGTATATGTAATAAAAAATTAAAGGCACTTTCGCATTATGAGAGTGCCTTTTAAATATGCAGGTGAATGATGGATATTAATAAATTACCGCTTTCAATAAAAAAATTTGTTATGAATAAGCCCTATAAAATAGATAGTGTAGGGGAGTCTGACAGTAAAGTCATAATCTTTGATGATTGGGTTTAAATTGAAAAAGCACGGAATAAACCCGTGCTTTTTCTTATAATTTCTTATCTTTTTCAAATGCTTTTTGCACTGCGTTATGAACAGCGTTTTCAAAGCCGTCTGCCTGAAGAGAAGTAACGCCTTCAATCGTAGTCCCTCCGGGTGAACAAACATTGTCAATTAATTTCCAAGGATGCTGGTTATTTTCCAAAATCATTTTAGCACTGCCGTAAACGGTTTGTGCAGCAATTTTAAGCGCTTCATCCTTTTTCATTCCGTTTTTAACGCCTGCTCTTGCAAGGCTGTCAATAAACATATAAGCGAATGCAGGAGCACAACCGCCGATAGCACTGTAAATTGAAAATTGACTTTCTTCAATATGCAGACACTTTCCGAAACAGGAAAGCAGCATTTCTACGTCTTTAATATCTTCATCAGTTACAAATTCATTATAGCAATATGCACAGATTGCCTCACCGACCAACGCATTAATATTCGGCATAACTCTGACGATTCTTGCATGATCTGCTCCAATATTTTCTTCAAGAAAAGCAAGCTCTTTTCCGGCTGCAATTGAAACGATTAATGGTTTGCTGCTGTCAATATCCGCAAGAACAGAACCTAATACATTTGGTTTAACTGCTAAGAATAAAACATCACAGTTATTAACAACACCTTCGTTTGTATCACAGACTGTAACACCTAATTCACTGTTAAGCTTATCCATAGCAGGCTTATATGTATCAAAAACTAAAACATCTTTTCCGTCAGTATTACTGTTATTGATAATTCCTTTAACAATTGCTGTTGCCATATTGCCGCAGCCGATAAATCCAAGCTTCATTATACATCCTCTTTATTGATTCTAATTTAATAATATAATAATATCACTATATAAAATAAAAATCAATTCTTTTTCATTTCTATGTATTTTTTTCTTGTAGCAAGACCACCTCTGATATGACGCTCTGCTTTGTTTTCTTCAAGGACAGCCTTAACCTCACTGCAAAGCAGGGGATTAATAACGGATAATCTTTTGGTTACATCATTATGTACTGTCGATTTGCTTATACCGAAAACGGCTGCTGTCTGTCTGACAGTAGCACCGGTTTCAACAATATAGTGACCTAAGTCTATACATCTTTTTTCTACATTACCAATCAAGCTTTTCACCTGCCTTGGTAATGTATATGCAAATTATAATTAGATATGACAAAGGACTAACTGTTTAGTTAGTCCCTCATTTTTAATTAGCTTATTCTTCATTAGCAGCGTTGTTGTCGCCGGCAAGCTCGCCAAGCATATCGGTAAGTGTTTTCTGATTCAGTTCATTAACACGGTCATACTTGGTTTCATCTCTGTTTTCTGACTTTTCGCCATCCTCTTCAATTACTTTTAGAGAAAGCTCTTTGCCTGTAACAGAGAAGGAATAAACGATTTCTTTTGCTGTTTTTGGATTTTTCATTGTCAGCTTATTGCCGTGAATTTCATATTCTCCTGAAAAGTTGACAGTAGAGATATATGAATCATAAGTTCCGTCATCATAAAAAACGAATGCGGAAAGCCCCGGACTTTTCTGGCTTTGCCATTTGCCGACAATCTGGTTTTCACTTGAAGTGAAAACGGATTTTGCAGCATCAA